>SBFS01000289.1 GCA_006227825.1 Burkholderiales bacterium
TCCAACCAACACGGAGACTTTCCATGAAATGGCGCTTGACACTGATCGGGATTGCGGCGGGCCTGGCCCTGGCGGGTTGCGGTGGGGGTGACCCCACGACGAGCGCCGTTCGCGTCGTGGGCGACAGCCTCTCCGACAGCGGAACCTTCGGCCTGAAGTTCACCGTCCAGAACACACCCGCGTTCCAGATCTGGACCGATGTGGTCACGCAAGGGGTGGACGCGCCGGCCTTGTGCCCCCGCTACGCCCTTCCCGTGGGGGTGATCAGCTCCGTGCCGGTGCTCAACCCCGCAGCCACGGACTGCACCAGCTATGGCGTCGGCGGGGGCCGCATCAACCCGTCGGGCAGCGCTGCCGACAGCACGCCGGTTTCCATCGTGCAGCAGCTGCAGGACGCGGGGTCGCGGGCTTATGCCCGGGACGAACTGCTGCTGGCCAACGGCGGCGGCAACGACATCGCCGACCTGGTGGGGGCTTACCTGGCCCTGAGTTCGGACGGAGGCACTGCCTACACGACGCTGCTGTCGGAGCTCCTGACCGCGCAACAGGTCAGCGATGCCGTGGCGGGTGGTGCCGACGGCCTGGCCGCCGCCGGCGGAACCTACATGGTGGCTCTGGCCAACCGGTTCGCCGATGCCCTGACCACGCATGCCCTGAACCGTGGCGCGCAGCGGGTGGTGGTGCAGACGGCGCCCGATGTCACGCGCACACCCCGTTTCACGGCCGTGCTGGCCGGTGTCGCGCTGGCCGCGGGTGGCGGCACCACCGGAGAAGCCGTGGCCAACCAGGTCCGGACGCTCGCCAACGCCTGGGTGACGGCCTTCAACAACCAGCTGCGCGCGCGCCTGAACGGGGTCAGCGGGGTGGCGATCGTCGATTTCTACACCGAACTCAACGGGTGGCTGGACAACCCTTCGGCATTCGGCCTGACCAACACAACCACGCCGGCATGCCCAATCACCGGCACAGACCCTCAGGGCCTGCCGTCCTACAGCATCGCCACGTGCACCGCCGACCTCCTGTCCGCCAACCCACCGACGGGTGTCACCGATCCGGCCTGGTGGGAGACCTACGTGTTCTCGGACAACTTCCACGGCACGCCGCGCACCAACGAGCTGATGGGCGAGCTGACCCTGCGGGTCATCAGGGACCGGGGCTGGGACTGACCGTTCCCCCTCAAGCGGCCGCCCGCTGGAGGCGGTCGCGCACGCCGTCCCAGTCGGCCCCGTCGGGCGGGGTCTCGACCCAGATGAGCCGCACGCCGGTCTCGTCCAGTTCGCGCAGCACGGCAAACAGCTCCTGCGCCGCCTGGTCCGCCCCCTCCGGCATGCGGCGCAACTGCACCCCGCGCGCGGCCTTCAGCGCGGTGCGGGCGTAGACCGCGACCGCCCGGGCGTCGACCCCCAGCACATCCAGCGCCGCCTGCAGTTGCGGGCCGCTCATCAGCCGCACCTTCGCGCGCGGCGCGTAATGGGACTCCAGCGTGCCGGAGGCGCGCGGGGCGGCCTCGTCGCGCGCGCGCAGCGGCTGGCCGCAGGCGGCCTCGATCCGCTGCGGGGTGATCATGCCGGGGCGCAGCAGCACCGGCGAACCGCGCGAGCAGTCGACGATGGTCGATTCGATGCCAACCGGGCAGGCGCCCCCGTCGAGGATGAGCAGCCGCTCGCCAGACAGGTCGGCGAACTCCCCGGCCACGTGCGCGGCCGTCGTCGGGCTCACGCGGCCGAAGCGGTTGGCGCTGGGCGCGGCCACCCCCATCACGCCGTGCGCGCGGGCCGCCCGCAGCAGGGCCTGGGTCACCGGGTGCGACGGGCAGCGGATGCCGACGGAATCCTGGCCGCCGGCGGCCACCGCGGCCACCTCGGGCCGGCGCGGCAGGATGAGCGTCAGCGGCCCCGGCCAGAACGCCCGCATGAGCGGCCAGGCGAAATCAGGGACTTCGCGCACGAAAGGGGCCACGGCGGCGCGCCAGTCGCCGCCCTCGGCAGGCGGGATGTGCACGATCAGCGGGTGGTCGCTGGGACGGCCTTTGGCCTCGAAGATGGCACGCACCGCGCTGGCGTTGCCGGCGTCGGCCGCCAGCCCGTAGACCGTCTCGGTCGGCATGCCCACCAGGCCGCCGGCCGCCAGGCGATGGGCGGCGGCCTCGATGGCGGCCGGGTCGCCGGCCGGCAGGGTCAGCGGCATGGGCGCCTCACGCGAGCGGCGGCAGGCCGAGCAGGGCCAGCGCCCGGGCCGCGGTCTCGCGCACCTGCTGCACGGATTCGCCGGTGATGTTCAGGTGGCCCATCTTGCGGCCGGGACGGGCGCTGAGCTTGCCGTACAGGTGCAGGTGGGTGCCGGGCAGCGCCAGCACCTGTGCCCAGGGCGGCGAAACCGGCTGCTCGCTGGCCTGGGCGCGCACCCCGTTGGGGTTGAACCAGAGGTCGCCCAGCAGGTTGAGCATGATGGCCGGGCTGTGCTGGCGCGGCTCGGGCAGCGGCAGGCCGGCCAGCGCGCGCACCTGCGCCTCGAACTGCGACAGGTCGCAGGCGTCCTGCGTGTGGTGGCCGCTGTTGTGCGGCCGCGGCGCCATCTCGTTGACCACCAGGTCGCTGCCACCCCGGCCGTCGTCGACCACGAAGTACTCGACACACAGCACACCGACGTAGTTGAGGTGGCGGGCGATGGCGGCCGTGCTGGCGCGGGCACGCTCGGCCAGCGCGGCCGGCACCGCGCCCCCGAACACCTCGGTGACGGCCAGGATGCCGTCGTGGTGGGTGTTCTTCTGCACCGGGAACGTGACCACCTGGCCGTCGGCGCCGCGCGCGACGATGACCGAGCATTCGGCCTGCAGCGGCAGCAATTTTTCCAGCACGCAGGGCACCCGGCCCAGCCGCTCCCAGGCGGCCGCGAGCCCGGCGCGGTCGTTCACCCGCACCTGGCCCTTGCCGTCGTAGCCCAGGCGCGCGGTCTTGAGGATGCCGGGCAGCAGGTCGGCCGGCGCAGCGGCCAGCAGGGCATCGCTCTCGATGGCGGCGTAGGGCGCCGGGTAGACGCCGCTGACCGGTCCGCACTGCACGAAATGCGCCTTTTCCTGGATGCGGTCCTGGGCCACGGCCACACAGGACGCCGCCGGCGCCACCGGCCGGTGGGCGCCGAGCGTGACCAGCGCGGGCGCGGGCACGTTCTCGAACTCGGTGGTGATGGCGTCGCAGCGCTGCATGAGCTGCGCCAGCCCCTGCTCGTCGTCATAGGGCGTCTGGATGTGCCAGTGCGCCACCAAGCCGGCCGGGCTGGCCGGGTCGGGGTCGAGCACCGCCGTGAAATAACCCATGGCCTGGGCGGCCTGCACGAACATGCGCCCGAGCTGGCCGCCGCCCATCACCCCCAGGGTGGTCGGCTGGCCGCGGTCGTTCATCGCACCGGGGAGAAGCACCTTGGCGGTCATGGCAGGGCCGCTCAGTTCGCCGGCGGCACGGTCATGCCGCGCGCCAGCTCGGTCTGCGCCACCCGGAACGCCTCCAGGGTCTGGCGCAGGGCCGGGTCCTCGTTGGCCAGCAGCGCCACCGCGAACAGCGCGGCGTTGGCGGCGCCCGCCTGGCCAATGGCAAAGGTGGCCACCGGGATGCCCTTGGGCATCTGCACGATGCTGTGCAGCGAGTCGACCCCCTGCAGGTGGCGGCTGGCCACCGGCACGCCCAGCACCGGCACCACCGTCTTGGCCGCCAGCATGCCCGGCAGGTGGGCCGCGCCGCCGGCGCCGGCGATGATGGCCTTCAGGCCCCGGGCCGCGGCCGACTCGGCGTAGGCGAACATGTCGTCGGGCATGCGGTGCGCCGACACCACGCGCGCCTCGTGCGCGATGCCGAAATCCTGAAGAATCTGAACGGCGTGCTGCATGGTGTCCCAGTCGCTGCTGGAGCCCATGACCACGCCCACCTGGATGTCACTCATGGCAAGGCCTTCTGGGGAGACCGGTCGGGCCGGCCAGGCCGGAAGCGCATCGCGCGGCGGGCCGCCCTGCACTCCGGTAAAGTGTGGATTTTACGTTCCGCCCCCGTGCGCCCACCGGGGCAGCTGCACCGCGTACCTGCCATGATCAACGTCACCGTCGCCAATTTCGAAGCCGAAGTCATCGAAGCCTCCATGCACACCCCGGTGCTGGTGGATTTCTGGGCCCCCTGGTGCGGCCCCTGCAAGGTCATCGGCCCCATCCTGGAGAAGGTCGAGGCCGAATACGGCGGCCGCTTCAGGCTGGTCAAGATCGACTCGGACCAGGAGCAGCAACTGGCCGCGGCCTTCGGCATCCGCAGCATCCCGACCTGCGTGCTGATGGTGGGCGGTCAGCCGGTGGACGGCTTCATGGGCGCCCTGCCCGAAGGGCAGATCAAGGCCTTCCTGGACAAACACCTGCCCAGCGAGGATGAACTGGCCGCCCAGGCCCAGGCGCAGGAGGCCCAGGAGATGCTGTCCCAGGACGGCGCCGACACCGGCGACGCGCTGGACAAGCTGGCCCAGGCGGTGGCCCAGGCCCCCGACAACAACGACCTGCGCTTCGAGCTGGTCAAGCAGTACATCGGCCACGGCCGCTTCGCCGAGGCGGCCGGCGCGCTGGCGCCCGCGCTGGCCCAGATCCCGGTGCAGTTGCGCTTCGAGGCGCTGGCCCAGTGGCTCAACGCCCTGGAGTTCGTTGCCGGCGACCCGCGCGGCCAGTGGCCGCTGGAGAAGTTCGACGAACTCATCGGCCAGAACAGGCGCGACTTCGAGACCCGCTTCGCCAAGAGCCGCGTGCTGATCGCCATGGGCGAATGGCCCGCCGCGCTGGACGAACTGCTGGAGATCATCATGCGCGACAAAAAGTGGGACGACGAGGCCCCGCGCAAGACCTACGTCGGCCTGCTGGAGCTCATGACCCCGCCGCGCCCCAAGGCGGACCCGGCCGCGGCCGGCAAGAGCGCCGGCGGCATCGAGCTGGCCGGCAAGGCCGCGGTGCAGGAAGACCCCCAGTCGGAGCTGGTGTCGCGCTACCGGCGCAAGCTGAGCATGGCGCTGAACTGAGGGCCTGGCTCACGGCCGGTCGCGACCGGCCGACCGGCGCGGCGCGTTGACGGCGCGCTCACGCGGGCCGGTACAGCGCGCAAAGCTTGTTGCCGTCCGGATCCCGGACGTAGGCCAGGTGCAGGGCATCGGCCTTGGCCTCGCGCGGGCCGGGCGGGTCTTCGACCGACATGCCGCCGCTTGCGACCGCGACATCATGAAACCGCCGCACCTGCTCGGGCGAGGTGCACCTGAACCCGATGGTGCCGCCGTTCGCGGGCGAGGCAGGCTCGTTGTTGATCGGCTGCGAGACGCAGAAGGTGGTGCCCTCGTGCCGGTAGAAAAGCCGCTGATGGCCGGTCTTCGCGGCATTGCGCACAGGCGCTCCGACGCCGAGTACGCCCAGCACGGCGTCGTAGAAGCGCTTCGAACGCTCGATATCGTTGGTACCGACCATGATGTGACTGAACATGCGACAAGTCCTCGTTGCTGGGGTTGTGGGTGGTGCTGTGCGGCGCGCGCTCGCGAGCGCCGGGTGGACGTTCCGGGCGTTCTCATGCAGCAGGTTGCGACCGACAGTGTGCCAAAGAAACCACGGAGCCCGGCAGGCAGGAAAGGCTGCCCCGCCACTCTGCGCAGGCGCGCCAACACCTTCCCCGGTCTGAGCCGGGGCGCAGGGCGAAGCGAAGTGAAGGAGGAGGGTTTTGCGCAGCAA
>SBFS01000036.1 GCA_006227825.1 Burkholderiales bacterium
GCGATCTCCTGGCCGAAGCGCACGCAGCGGGTGCAGTGGATGCAGCGGCTCATCTCCTCCATGGAGATCAGGGGACCGACGTTCTTGTGGAACACCACGCGCTTCTCCTCCTGGTAGCGCGAGGCACCTCCACCGTAACCGACGGCCAGGTCCTGAAGCTGGCACTCGCCGCCCTGGTCACAGATGGGGCAGTCCAGCGGGTGGTTGATGAGGAGGAACTCCATCACCGACTGCTGTGCCTTGATCGCCTTGTCGCTCTTGGTGCGGACGATCATCCCCTGGGTCACGGGCGTGGCACAGGCCGGCATCGGCTTGGGCGCCTTCTCCACGTCGACCAGGCACATGCGGCAGTTGGCCGCGATGGACAGCTTCTTGTGGTAGCAGAAGTGCGGGATGTAGGTGCCGGCCTTCTCGGCCGCATGCATCACCATGCTGCCGGCGGGCACTTCGACCTTCTGGCCGTCGAGTTCGATTTCAACCATGGTGTCTCGTCTTGAATCAGGCGGTGGTCTCGGCCTTGATCATGGCCGCGAACTCGTGCCGGAAATGCTTGAGCATGGCGCGCACCGGCATGGCGGCCGCGTCCCCGAGCGCGCAGATGGTGCGCCCCATGATGTTGCCGGCCACGTTGTCCAGCAGCTCCAGGTCGGCCGGGCGCCCCTCGCCGCGCTGGATGCGGTCGACCAGGCGCCAGAGCCAGCCGGTGCCCTCGCGGCACGGGGTGCACTGGCCACAGGACTCGTGCATGTAGAAATAGGACAGGCGCTTGAGAGACTCGACCATGCAGCGGCTGTCGTCCATCACGATCACGGCACCCGAACCGAGCATCGACCCCGCCTTGGAGATCGAGTCGTAGTCCATGGTGCATTCCATCATGATGTGGGCCGGCAGCACCGGCGCCGACGAACCACCCGGAATCACGGCCTTGAGCTGACGGCCGGTCCGGACTCCACCGGCCAGTTCGAGCAGCCTGGCGAAGGGCGTGCCCATGGGCACCTCGTAGTTGCCCGGCAGGTTGACGTCACCGCTGACCGAGAAAATCTTGGTGCCGCCGTTGTTGGGCTTGCCGCATTCGAGATAGGCCTGACCGCCGTGGCGGATGATCCAGGGCACCGCCGCGAATGTCTCGGTGTTGTTGATGGTGGTCGGCTTGCCGTAGAGGCCGAAGCTGGCCGGGAACGGCGGCTTGAAGCGGGGCTGGCCCTTCTTGCCCTCGAGCGATTCGAGCAGCGCGGTCTCTTCGCCGCAGATGTAGGCGCCAAAACCGTGGTGGGCATGCAGCTGGAACGAGAAGCTCGATCCCAGGATGCCCTGTCCGAGGTATCCGGCGGCGCGGGCCTCCTCCAGGGCGGCCTCGAAGCGGTCGTACACCTCGAAGATCTCGCCGTGGATGTAGTTGTAGCCGACGCTGATGCCCATGGCATAAGCCGCGATCGCCATGCCCTCGATGACGATGTGCGGGTTGTACATCAGGATGTCGCGGTCCTTGCAGGTGCCGGGCTCGCCCTCGTCCGAATTGCAGACCAGGTACTTCTGGCCCGGAAACTGGCGCGGCATGAAGCTCCACTTCAGACCGGTGGGAAAACCTGCGCCGCCGCGCCCGCGCAGGGCCGACTCCTTGACAGCCGCGATGACCTCGTCCTGGCTCATGCCAGGCCCGCCGTCCTGGCCCAGGATGCGGCGCAGGGCCTGGTAGCCCCCACGCGCCTCGTAGTCCCTGATCGACCAGTTGCCGCCGTCCAGCCCGGCATAGATCTGGGGTTCGATGTGGCGCCCGTGGAAGCAGGTCTGCACGCCGGTGGCGCGGAACTGCGAGATCACCTGTTGTGCGTTCATGCCTTGCCCTCCGCTGCCCTCAGGCCGTCGACGAGCTGGTCCAGCTTGTCATGACTCATGAAGCTGCACATGCTGCGGTCGTTGACGAGCATCACTGGTGCGTCGGCACAGGCGCCCAGGCACTCGCACTGCTGCAGCGTGAACAGGCCGTCGGCGGTCGTCCCGCCCATCCCGACACCCAGCTTGCGGGCCAGATGGGCCAGCGCCTCGTTGCCGCCACGCAGCTGGCACGGCAGGTTGGTGCAGACGTTGAGCTTGTACTTGCCCACCGGCTGCTGGTTGTACATGTTGTAGAAGGTCGTGACCTCGTGCACCGCCATCGGGGCCATGTCCAGGTACTCGGCCACGGCCAGCTCGGCCTCGCGGCTGACATGACCCTGCTCCTGCTGCACGATGGCCAGGCAGGCCATGACGGCCGACTGCGCCTGATCGCTGGGGTACTTCGCGACTTCGCGCGCAAACCGGGCGCGCGTGGCTTCCGAAAGCGCCATGGCCTGGACAGAGGGACTGGTGCTCATTGTTGCGGGGCTCCAAAGACCGCCGAACTTGCGGCAAGCGATGTCAAGGCCACCGTGGAACCGGCTTCGCCGGGCCACCAGTGGCGCCCCCTTGAGGGGGTAGCGCCGACAGGCGCTGCGGGGGTGGGCCATGTTTTCATCGGTCAATCTCTCCGAAAACAATGTCCATGGTGCCGATGATGGCCACCGCGTCGGCCAGCATGTGACCGCGTGCCATCTCGTCCAGCGTGGCCAGGTGCGCGAAGCCCGGGGCACGGATCTTGAGCCGGTAGGGCTTGTTGGCGCCGTCGCTGACCAGGTAGATGCCGAATTCGCCCTTGGGGTGCTCGACGGCGGCATAGGCTTCGCCCTCGGGCACATGGAAGCCCTCGGTGAAGAGCTTGAAATGGTGGATCAGCTCTTCCATGCTCGACTTCATCGCCTCGCGCGAGGGCGGCGCCACCTTGTGGTTGTCGGTGATCACCGGCCCCGGGTTCGCGCGCAGCCAGTCGACGCACTGGCGGATGATGCGGTTGGACTGCTTCATCTCCTCCATGCGCACGAGGTAACGGTCGTAGGTGTCGCCGGTCCTGCCCACGGGGATGTCGAAGTCCATGCGGTCGTAGACATCGTAGGGCTGCTTCTTGCGCAGGTCCCAGGCGATGCCGGAGCCGCGCAGCATGGGGCCGGTCATGCCGAGGTTGAGTGCGCGCTCGGGCGAGACAACCCCGATGCCCACCGTGCGCTGCTTCCAGATGCGGTTGTCGGTCAGCAGCGTGTGGTACTCGTCGAGGTAGGTCGGAAAGCGCCGGGTGAAGTCCTCGATGAAATCGAGCAGCGAGCCCTGGCGGTTCTGGTTGAGTTCCTCCAGCGCACGCGCGTTGCGGATCTTGCTGACCTTGTACTGCGGCATGGTGTCCGGCAGGTCGCGGTAGACACCGCCTGGCCGGAAATACGCCGCGTGCATGCGCGCGCCGGAGACGGCCTCGTACATGTCGAACAGGTCCTCGCGCTCGCGGAAGGCGTAGATCAGGATGGTCGAGCTGCCGCAGTCGTTGCCATGCGAACCGAGCCACATCAGGTGGTTGAGAAGCCGGGTGATCTCGCTGAACATGACGCGGATGTACTGCGCCCGGACCGGCACCTCGATGCCCAGCAGCTTCTCGATGGCCAGGCAATAGGCATGCTCGTTGCACATCATGGACACGTAGTCGAGACGGTCCATGTAGGGCAGCGACTGGATGAAGGTCTTGTGCTCGGCCAGCTTCTCGGTGGCGCGGTGCAGCAGGCCGATGTGCGGGTCCGCGCGCTGCACGACCTCGCCGTCGAGCTCGAGCACCAGACGCAACACGCCGTGCGCAGCCGGATGCTGCGGGCCGAAGTTGAGGGTGTAGTTCTTGATTTCAGCCATGGGGATCTCCGCCTCGGGCCTGAGCCTTCAGTGCAGCCCTCCGTAGTTGTCCTCGCGGATCACCCGCGGTGTGATCTCGCGCGGCTCGATGGTCACGGGCTCGTAGACGACGCGCTGGCGCTCGGCGTCATAGCGCATCTCGACATGCCCGCTGAGGGGGAAATCCTTGCGGAACGGATGGCCGATGAAGCCGTAGTCGGTCAGGATCCGGCGCAGGTCCTCGTGCCCTTCGAACACGATGCCGTAGAGATCGAACGCTTCACGCTCGTACCAGTTGGCGCTGTTCCACAACCCGGTGACCGAGGGCAGCAGCGGGAAGTCGTCGTCAGGGCAGAACACGCGCACACGCACGCGGTGGTTGAGAGATACCGACAGCAGGTGGGAGACGGCCGCGAAGCGGGGACCGTCCCAGCGGCCGTCGCCATAGGTCGAATAGTCCATCCCGCAAAGGTCGACCAGCTGCTCGAAGCGGGCCTGCGGCGCGTCGCGCAGCGTCTGCATCACGTCCAGGTAGTGCTCGGCCCCGACCGTGACGGTCACCTCGTCGCGCTCGAGCTTCACCGAACGGACGCGGTCACCCAGCAGGGTTTCGAGTGTCTGCCTCAGGTCCTGAGGGCGCGTGGCATGCACGGTGGCGGCGGCGCTCATGATCCGTCCTTCTGGAGAGATGGGAAGCGCACGGGCGGTCAGGCCCGCGCGATGGTGTTGGTGCGGCGGATCTTCTGCTGCAGCTGCATGATGCCGTACAGCAGCGCCTCGGCCGTCGGCGGGCAGCCCGGCACATAGACATCGACGGGCACGATGCGGTCGCAGCCGCGCACCACCGAATAGCTGTAGTGGTAGTAGCCACCGCCGTTGGCGCAAGACCCCATGGACAGAACCCAGCGCGGCTCGGCCATCTGGTCGTAGACCTTGCGCAGCGCCGGGGCCATCTTGTTGCACAGTGTGCCGGCAACGATCATCAGGTCGGACTGTCGGGGGCTGGCCCGAAACACCTCGGCGCCGAAGCGGGCCAGATCGTAGCGCGCCGTGGCCGCGTGCATCATCTCGACCGCGCAGCACGCCAGACCAAATGTCATGGGCCACAGCGAGCCGGTCTTGGCCCAGTTCACCACCGCGTCGTAGCTGGTGGTGACGAAACCTTCCTTGAACACACCTTCAATCATGAACTGCTCCGGTTCGCCGTGCGGCGGGGCCTGCCGTCATTCCCAGTCCAGGGCACCCTTCTTCCACTCGTACACAAAACCGACGGTGAGAATGGCCAGGAAGACCACGCCAGCAACGAAACCGGTCATGCCGATGTCGGAGAAGGCGACGGCCCAGGGAATCAGGAAGGCGATTTCAAGGTCGAAGAGGATGAAGAGGATCGCCACCAGGTAGTAGCGCACATCGAACTTCATCCGGGCGTCTTCGAATGCCTCGAAGCCGCATTCGTAGGGAGAGTTCTTCTCAGGGTCGGGACGGTTGGGGCCGAGGATGTAGCCCAGCACCTGGGGGAGTATCCCGACAGCGATGCCCACGAGAATGAACAAAAGCACGGGGAGGTACTGTTCCAGGCTCATCATGGGCGTTGTTCCGAAGGCATGGCGCGAGGCCAGGCTGGTCATTTGTCTGGTGCCGACGGCGAGACTCGAACTCGCACAGCTTTCGCCACTACCCCCTCAAGATAGCGTGTCTACCAATTTCACCACGTCGGCCGGGTGTGCTGCCCTGCTCGCCTGTCGGTTGCGAGTCTGTTGGACAACCATAAGAGTTTACCCTGAAAAGACCCCTCTTTCGGGGGGCAACCCCGGATTTTCCAAAGGTAAACGTCGGATTCTTGCAGCGCAGCAACCCGGGCCTGCGGCGAAGCCCGGACCTGCCGCGCGCGGGTCACTGCCCCGGGATCTGGGCCGCGCCCGCCGGCGCAGCCGCACCGCCCTCGGCGGCAGC
>SBFS01000060.1 GCA_006227825.1 Burkholderiales bacterium
CCGAACAGGGCCAGGGCCCGCGGGTCACCGCGCTTGATGGCCGTGCGCAGGCCATGGCGCACCAGGGCCTCGCGGGTGCGTGGCACGGACCGGCCGTCCAGCCATTGTCCTGCCAGCGCGAGCATGCGCTCGGGATGGCTTTTCACCAGGTCGTTGAGGTGGTTGGCCACCGAGCGGCGCACATAGGACGAGGGGTCGTCACGCAGCCCGGTCAGCAGGGCCAGCACGGGTTCGGGGTTGTCGTCAAACACCCGCAGCCGGGGCGCCCAGGGCAGGCGCGGACGGGTCGATTCGCTGACCGCGCGGCGCACGTGGGCGCTGGCGTCGGTGCTCCAGGCCGCCAGGTGTTCCAGCGTGGCCTGGGTGTGGTGTTGCAGGAAGGGTCGCAGGCTGAACTCGGCCGTGAAGCGCTGCGTCAGGGCGTGCTGGGCGGCCATGGCCTCATCGGGATGGCCCAGGCCCCGCGAGGCCATGAACAGGCTGTGCGGCAGGTAGAAGAAGCTGCTGGGCACATCGCCGCTGGCCACCGGTTCGCCCCTGGCATCCAGCCCCAGCGGCCGACCCATGGACGCCACCAGCAGCGCGGCCGCATCGGGGAAGTGCGTCGGCAGGTGTTGCTCCAGAAGCCGGGCCAGTCGCCGGCCCCGGTCCATCAGACCCAGCGTGTCAAAGTCCGGGCCAGCGGCCCGGGCAAAGCTGTCGGGCCGGATGCCCGCGCCGGCCCTGGCCAGCTGCTCGCCCAGCAGATGCGGCGCGCCGGCCGGGATGAGGTGCTGCAAGCTGGTGGCCACGGGCAAGCCTCACATGCGCGCGACACCGAACTGCATGCGTCGCGGCTCGCGCTGCGCGGCCTCGGCCACGGTGTCCAGGCAGAAGGCCAGCACGGCCCGCGTGTCGCGCGGGTCGATCACCCCGTCGTCCAGCACCAGGCCGCTGGTGTAGAACGCATCGGCCTGGCTCTCGAACAGCTGCACGATGGCGTCGTACTGGGCCTGCATCTGCGCCGGGTCGGGCGTGATGCCCTTGCGGGCCAGGCCGGCCTCGGCCACGATGCGCATGGTGGTGGCGGCCTGCTCGCCCCCCATGACGGCGGTTCGCGCGTTGGGCCAGCTGAACAGGAAGCGCGGCGCATAGCCGCGCCCGCACATGCCGTAATTGCCGGCCCCGAAAGAGGCGCCGCACTGGATGGTGATCTGCGGCACCGTGGCGTTGGTGACCGCCTGGATCATCTTGCTGCCGTGCTTGATCATGCCGCCCTGCTCGCTGTCCTTGCCCACCATGTAGCCCGTGGTGTTCTGCAGGTAGATGATGGGGTGGCCCAACTGGCACATCCACTGGATGAAGTGGGTGGCCTTGTTGGCACCGGCCACGTCGATCGGGCCGTTGTTGCTGATCAGGCCGACCGCGTGCCCGCCGATGTGCGCCTGCACACACACGGTGCCGGGGCCATAGAGCGGCTTGAACTCCAGCAGCGCCGAGTCGTCGGCGATGCGCAGCATGATCTCGCGCATGTCGACCGGCTCGCGATGGTGCTCGGGCATGAGGGCCAACAGGTCGTCGGCTGCATGTCGCGGCGCCGGCGCCGGCGACCGCGCAGGCACCTGCCAGCCCGTGCGTGCCACGATCTCGCGCGCCAGGCCCAGGGCGTGGCGGTCGTCCTCCGCCAGGTGCTCGCCCAGGCCCGAGACCGCGGTGTGCATTTCGGCGCCGCCCAGTTCCTCTTCGGTGGCGATCTCGCCGGTGGCGGCCTTGAGCAAGGGGGGCCCGGCCAGGAAGGCGCGCGAGCGGCCGCGCACCATGACCACGATGTCCGACAGGCCCGGCATGTAGGCGCCGCCGGCGGTGCCCGAGCCGTGCTGCACGGTGATCACCGGCAGGCCGGCGGCAGACAGGCGCGCCAGGTTGCGGAACAGGCCTCCGCCCAGCACGAAGCCCTCGACCTGGTACTTCATCAGGTTGGCGCCGGCGCTCTCGACCAGGTGGACGAAGGGCAGGCGGTTCTCCAGCGCCAGCTCCTGCACGCGCAGGATCTTCTCCAGCCCGCGTGCCTGGATGGCGCCGGCATCGATGCCCGAGTCGCTGGCCACCACCATGCAGCGCACACCGCCGACAAAGCCGATGCCGGCCAGCATGCCGCCGCCGGGAACCGATTTCGCCGGGTCGCGGGTGTCCTGCAGGTAGCCGGCCAGCGTGCACAGCGGCAGGTAGGGCGCGCCCGGGTCCAGCAGCAGCCCGACGCGCTCGCGCGGCAGCAGCTGGCCGCGCTTGTCGAACACCGGCTTCGAACGGGCCGAGGCCAGCGCCGCGCGCTCCTCGAGCGCCCTCAGGTCGGCCAGGCGGGCCAGCATCGCCTCGCGCCGCCGACGCGCAGGCTCGCTGTGCGCATCGAATCTCGTCTCGAAGCTCATGTCCTGAACACCTGCGGAATCTCGTAGCGGTGGAAGCCGTCGAACGGCCGCACGGCCGCGCGCTGCTGCACATCCTGCGGGGCGGCCACCTGACCCCAGCCCATGCGCACCTGCGGCCTGGCCCCGTCGACCCGCAGCACGCTGCCGCTGATGAAGCTGGCCGCCGGCGAGAGCAGGAAGACGATCGCGGCAGAGGTCTCCGCCTCGTTGCCGAAGCGCCCGGCCGGCACCGTCTCGCGCATCTCGCGCAGCATGGGGCCGGCCTCGGGCGGGTAATGGTCCATGCCGCTGGAGGCGATGTAGCCGGGCGCCACCGCGTTGACCCGGACACCGCTGCGCGCCCACTCCAGCGCCGCGGTCTCGGTCAGGCCGACCATCCCCATGCGGGCTGCCCCGCTGTGGCCCATGCCCGGCATGGAGCCCCACATGTCGGCCACGATGTTGACGATGCTGCCGCCATGGCTCTGCATGGACTGCAGGTAGCATTCGCGCGCCACCAGGAAGCCCCCGGTGAGGTTGGTGTCGATGACCGCCTGCCAGCCCTTGGCGCTGATCTTCTCCAGCGGCGTGATGTACTGTCCGCCCGCGTTGTTGACCAGGCCGTCGATGCGGCCCCGCTGCTGCACCACGGCCGCCACCATGGCCTGCACCGCCGCCTCCTGGCGGATGTCGCAGACCTGGCTGCTCGCCTGGCCACCGTCGCCGGCGATTTCCGCCTGCGTGCGTTCCAGCTTCTCGGCGTTGCGGCCCACCAGCACCACATGCGCCCCCAGGCTGGCCAGTTCGTGGGCCGTGCAGCGGCCGATGCCCGAGCCCCCGCCCGTCACCACGATGGTCTGGCCTTCGAGCAGGCCCGGGCGGAACACCGAGCGGTAGGTATCGGTCATGCGGACTCCTTGAGAAACAGTTGCAGCGCCGTGTCGGTCAGCGCGTCCAGCGTGGCCCGCTCGCCGGGCTGGTACCACTGCGCCGTCCAGTTCAGCGCGCCGAAAATCAGCAGGCGCGCCAGCCGCACGTCGCCACGGAGTTCGCCGCTGGCGTGCAGGGCCTCGAGCACCGGCACCCACACCGTCTCGTAGCGGTCCTTGAGCGCCTTGACCTGAGATCGCTGGGTCGGCGAGAGAGAGCGCCATTCGTAGAGCATGACCGGAATGAAGTCGCTCTCGGGGCCCACCAGCACATCGAAATGGTTGCGCACCAGCACACGCAGGCACTCGCGCGCACTGAGCACGCGGGACTGCCGCTGGACTTCTTCGGCGGCACGCGCCATGGCGTCCGACTGCCGCTGCAGCGCCCGCTCCATGCCCTCCAGCATGACCGCGGCCAGCAGCGCCTCCTTGCTCTCGAAGTGGTAGAAAGGCGAACCCGAGCGCATGCCGGCACCGGCAGCAATGTCCCGTGTGCTGGTGGCTGCGAAACCCTGGCTGCGGAACAGGCGGGCCGCCACCCGCAGCAGTTCCTGGCGGCGGTTGCCGTCATCGCGCTCCTGGGCGCTCTTGCGGGGCCGGCCGCGGGCCCGGCGCGGCGGCACAGGCTCCAGGGTCGGGGGCTCGGTCAGGTCCATGGCGCGAACCTTAGCAGCACCTCTGATTTTCAGCAAGCATTTGCTTTGTGAAAATATCAGCCCCCTGTCGCGCCCCGGACAGGGCGGGCAGGCGCGTGCGGCTCAACGCGCGGACAGGCCGTAGCGCCTGAGCCGGGCGGCAATGGCGGTGTGCGAACTGCCCAGCCGCGCAGCCAGCTTGCGGGTGGACGGATAGCGGGGCAGCAGGCGCTGCAGCAGCCCGCGCTCGAAAGCAGCGACGGCCTCATCCAGGCTGGCGACATCCTCCAGACCGTCCCTGGAGACCGCCACGTCGGCGCCGGCCAGCTCAAGCTGGGCCACATCGATCACCGGCGAGTCGCTGAGGGTGACCGCCCGGAACACCACGTTCTGAAGCTGGCGCACATTGCCCAGCCACGGGTTGCCCAGCAGCGCCACGGCGGCCGCGCGGCTGAGACGGGCCACTGGCCGCCCCGTCTGGGCGCAGGCCCGCTCCAGGAACACCTGGGCCAGCGGCAGGATGTCCTCGGTGCGCTCGCGCAGCGGCGGCAGGTTCAGCTGCAGCACGTCGAGCCGGAACAGCAGGTCCTGGCGGAAGGCGCCGCTGGCCACCATGTCCTCCAGCGAGCGGTGCGTCGCGCTGATGATGCGCACGTCGGCCCGGATTTCACGATCACCCCCCACCCGGCGGAACCGCCCGTCGCTCAGGAAGCGCAGCAGCTTGGCCTGCAGGTAAGGCGACATCTCGCCGATCTCGTCCAGAAAGAGGGTGCCTCCGTCGGTGAGCTCCAGCAGGCCGGGACGGCCACCGCGCAGCGCACCGGTGAAGGCACCCGGCGCGTAGCCGAACAGCTCGCTCTCGGCCAGGCTTTCGGGCAGCGCGGCACAGTTCAGCGCGAAGAACGGCTGGTCCCTGCGCCGGCTGCCTGCATGGCAGGCATGGGCCACCAGCTCCTTGCCGGTGCCGGTCTCGCCGCGGATCAGCAGCGGCGCATCGACCTGTGCCATGCGCATGGCCCGCTGCTTGAGCTGCCGGATGGCCGGCGACTGGCCCAGAATGGCCTCGAAGCCGCCCGCGCCGTGGTTCTGCAAGGCGCTGATCCGTTCGCCCAGGCGCTGGGGCGCGTGCAGGGTCAGCAGGGCCCCGGCCACGCCGGCCCCGGGTTCGTGCAGCGCCACCGCCTCGACCAGGAAGGGCTGCCCGCCCACCGAGATCTCGCGTGCCGGCATCCGCGGGGACGAGGCCATGAGTTCGCGCAGCAGCCCGTCGTCGCCGGTGAGCCCGGCCAGCGAGCGGCCGCGCAGGTCGGCTTCGCTGGCCCCGCAGACCGCCACCGCCGCCGCGTTGGCCAGCACCACCACGCCGTCGCCGTCCACCGCCAGCACCGGGTCGCTCTGCGACGCCAGCAGGGCCTCCAGATAGAGCCGGCGCCGCGCGCCCGGCAGCATCTTCAGTTCATCGACGCGCAGCACGCCCGGCACCGCCAGCAGGTCCTCCCGCAAGGTCGCGAAACCGTCCACCTGCAGGGTCGGCGCCTCGATGAAGATGTGGGGCGGCTCCACCTCGACGGCCGAGACATCCAGCGCGCGCCCGGCCAGCCGGGCCAGGATTTCCTGTGCGATGCCGACCCGGTCGGCGAAGAAGACGTCGATGCGCATGGCGTTGTTC
>SBFS01000062.1 GCA_006227825.1 Burkholderiales bacterium
AAATTGGTAGACGCACCAGGTTTAGGTCCTGACGCCAGCAATGGTGTGGGGGTTCGAGTCCCCCCCCGCGCACCACGGTACCGTGGAACAGATCCTCACCGGTCGGCCAGGCTGTCTGGCAGGCCGCCATTCCTTTTGGAGATAGACATGACCGTCACCGTTGAAACCCTGGAGAAGCTCGAGCGCAAGATCACGCTGACGCTGCCCGCGGACGTGATCAAGAACGAGGTCGAAAGCCGCCTCAAGCGTCTGGCCCGCCAGGTCAAGATGGACGGCTTCCGTCCGGGCAAGGTGCCCATGAACGTGGTGGCCCAGCGCTATGGCTACTCGGTGCACTACGAAGTCATGAACGACAAGGTTGGCGAAGCCTTCACCCAGGCCGCCAACGAAGCCAGGCTGCGCGTGGCCGGCCAGCCCCAGATCACCGAGAAGGAGGGCGCGCCCGAAGGGCAGCTGGCCTTCGACGCGGTCTTCGAGGTCTATCCCGAGGTCAAGATCGGTGACCTGTCCACCGCCGAGGTCGAGCGTGTCACGGCCCAGGTCAGCGACGCTGCCATCGACCGCACCCTGGACATCCTGCGCAAGCAGCGCCGCACCTTCGCCCAGCGCGCCAAGGACGAGCCGGCGCAGGACGGTGACCGGGTCACCATCGACTTCGCCGGCAAGATCGATGGCGAGGCCTTCGAGGGCGGCAAGGCCGAGGGTTTCCAGTTCATCGTCGGCGACGGCCAGATGCTCAAGGAATTCGAGGATGCCGTGCGCGGCATGAAGGCCGGCGAGTCCAAGACCTTCCCGCTGGCCTTCCCGCAGGACTACCACGGCCAGGATGTGGCCGGCAAGACCGCCGATTTCCTGGTCACCCTGCACAAGATCGAGGCAGCCCACCTGCCCGAGGTGAACGAGGAGCTGGCCCGTTCGCTGGGCATTGCCGAAGGCACGGTCGAGGCCCTGCGCGCCGACATCAAGAAGAACCTCGAGCGCGAAGTCCGCTTCCGTCTGCAGGCCCGCAACAAGCAGGCTGCGATGGACGCCCTGTCGGCCAAGGCCGAGCTGGACCTGCCCAAGTCGGTGGTCCAGTCCGAACTCGACCGCCTGATCGAAGGCGCCCGCGCCGACCTCAAGCAGCGCGGTGTCAAGGACGCCGACAAGGCCCCGATCCCCGAGGACCTGTTCCGCCCCCAGGCCGAGCGCCGGGTCCGTCTGGGCCTGGTGGTCGCCGAACTGGTTCGTGCGCACGACCTGCAGGCCCGGCCCGAGCAGATCCAGGCACACATCGAGGAACTGGCCTCCTCCTACGAGAAGCCGGCCGACGTGGTGCGCTGGTACCAGAGCGACAACCGTCGCATGGCCGAGGTCGAGGCGGTGGTCATCGAGAACAATGTCACCGACTACGTGCTCTCCAGGGCCAAGGTCACCGACAAGGACATCGGCTTCGACGAGCTCATGGGCCAGGCCTGATCGCCCGGCTGCGGCCGGAGCCGGGCAAGGGGCGGGGCATCCCGCCCTTTTTTCATGGCCCTCATCGGGCCGCTGCCGCCGGGCTCACCACCCTGGCAGGCCGGGTTTTCCGCGCCGGCCATGACCGGCGCCCGAGGTTGGTTACAGTAGAGCAATGGCAATGCAGCAACACACGGAGAAACGCATGAGCGCAATGGACATCCAGGGACTGGGCATGGTGCCCATGGTGATCGAGCAGTCGGGTCGGGGAGAGCGTGCCTACGACATCTATTCGCGGCTGCTCAAGGAGCGGGTCATCTTCCTCGTCGGTCCGGTCAACGACCAGTCGGCCAACCTTGTGGTGGCGCAACTGCTGTTCCTCGAGAGCGAAAACCCCGACAAGGACATCTCCTTCTACATCAACTCCCCCGGCGGGTCGGTCAGCGCCGGCATGGCCATCTTCGACACGATGAATTTCATCAAGCCGGACGTCTCGACCCTGTGTGTCGGCATGGCCGCCAGCATGGGCGCTTTCCTGCTCGCCGCGGGCGCCAAGGGCAAACGCTTTGCGCTGCCGAACTCCAAGGTGATGATCCACCAGCCGCTGGGAGGCACCCAGGGGCAGGCGACCGAAATCGAGATCCACGCGCGCGAGATCCTCAAGACCCGCGAGCAGCTCAACCGCATCCTGGCCGAACGCACCGGACAGCCGCTGGACAAGATCGAGCGGGATACCGAGCGGGACTACTACCTCAGCGCCGCCGAGTCGGTCGAGTACGGCCTGATCGACAAGGTCATCGAGCGGCGGCCGGGCGCCAACTGAGCATGCCCCGTCGGCCGTCATGAGTCAGAAAGTACTCGTGTTGGCCGCCGCTGCTGGCGGGTTTCGGCGCTTTTCCGGCGTTTGGTCCCACGGTGGCTTGATCTATCATTGACCATCCTGAATCCCTCCTGAACGGCAGACACGAACATCCATGGCCGACAAGAAAGCTGCTTCCGGCGAAAAGGCTCTGTACTGCTCCTTCTGCGGCAAGAGCCAGCACGAGGTGAAGAAGCTGATCGCCGGTCCTTCGGTGTTCATCTGCGACGAATGCATCGACCTGTGCAACGACATCATCCGTGACGAGCTGCCCGGACTCGAGTCGGTGAAGTCGCAAGGCGACGAACTGCCCACGCCGGCAGAGCTCAAGTCCAACCTCGACCAGTACGTCATCGGCCAGGAAGCCGCCAAGCGCGCCCTGGCCGTGGCGGTCTACAACCACTACAAGCGCCTGCGTCACAGGCACAGTGCCCGCAAGGACGACGTGGAGCTGACCAAGAGCAACATCCTGCTCATCGGTCCGACCGGGTCGGGCAAGACGCTGCTGGCGCAGACCATGGCACGCATGCTCAACGTGCCCTTCGTCATGGCCGACGCCACCACCCTGACAGAGGCCGGCTATGTCGGCGAGGACGTCGAGAACATCGTCGCCAAGCTGCTGCAGAGCTGCAACTACGATGTCGAGCGTGCCCAGCAGGGCATCGTCTACATCGACGAGATCGACAAGATCACCCGCAAGTCCGACAACCCTTCCATCACCCGCGATGTCTCAGGCGAGGGCGTGCAGCAGGCCCTGCTCAAGCTCATCGAGGGCACCATGGCCAGCGTGCCGCCTCAGGGCGGGCGCAAGCACCCGAACCAGGATTTCCTGCAGGTGGACACCACCAACATCCTGTTCATCTGCGGGGGTGCGTTCGCCGGCCTGGAGAAGATCATCGAAAACCGCACCGAAGAGTCGGGCATGGGTTTCGGTGCGGTGGTGCGCAGCAAGAAGCAGCGCAGCCTGAGCGAGTCTTTCCAGGACATCGAACCCGAGGACCTGATCAAGTTCGGCCTGATCCCGGAGCTGGTGGGCCGTCTTCCGGTCATTGCCAGCCTGGCCGAGCTCAGCGAGGATGCCCTGGTCGAGATCCTGACCGCGCCGAAGAACGCCGTGGTCAAGCAATACGCGAAGCTCCTGGCCATGGAAGGCGCGGAGCTCGAAGTGCGGCCGGCGGCGCTCAAGTCGATCGCTCGCAAGGCGCTGGCCCGCAAGACCGGGGCGCGTGGCCTGCGGTCCATACTGGAAAACGCCCTGATCGACACCATGTTCGAGCTGCCGGGCATGAGCAATGTCGAGAAGGTGGTGGTCGACGAGTCCACCATCGAAGAGAACAAGCCACCGCTGCTGGTGTACCGCGAAGCGGCCAGGCAGGCCTGAAGCCCAGTCCGTGAGGCCCTGCCTGCCCATGAGTTACCGGATTCCGTCGCCAGCGGTTGAAATTCGCGGCGGCGGACCCAAGTGCCATTTTTGTCGAGGTTGAGCCATGTCCGGTCATACCCCCCTGCCCAGCACCCTGGTGGAACTGCCCCTGCTGCCCCTGCGCGATGTGGTGGTGTTCCCCCACATGGTGATTCCCCTGTTCGTGGGTCGTCCCAAGAGCATCAAGGCGCTCGAGGCCGCCATGGAGGCCGAGCGGCGCATCATGCTGGTGGCCCAGAAGGCCGCCGGCAAGGACGAGCCATCGACCAAGGACATGTTCGAGATGGGATGCGTGGCCACCATCCTGCAGATGCTCAAGCTGCCCGACGGCACGGTCAAGGTGCTCGTCGAAGGTCTGCAGCGGGCCAAGGTGCTCGACATCCACGAGGGTGAGACCCATTTCGTGGCCAGCGTGACTCCCTCTGATCCCGCGGCCGAGCGTTCCGGCAGCCAGCCCAACGAGCTGGAGGCCCTGCGTCGTGCCGTGATGCAGCAGTTCGACCAGTACGTCAAGCTCAACAAGAAGATCCCCGCCGAGATCCTGACCTCGATTTCCAGCATCGACGACGCCGGCCGGCTGGCCGACACGATCGCGGCGCACCTGCCGCTCAAGCTCGAGTCCAAGCAGGTGGTGCTCGACCTTGATCCGGTCAACAGGCGCCTGGAAAACCTGTTCGAACAGCTCGAGCGCGAGGTGGATATCCTCAACGTCGACAAGCGCATCCGCGGGCGCGTCAAGCGCCAGATGGAGAAGAACCAGCGCGACTTCTACCTCAACGAGCAGGTCAAGGCGATCCAGAAGGAGCTCGGCGAGGGCGAGGAAGGCGCCGACATCGAGGAGATCGAGAAGAAGATCAAGGCCGCCCGGATGCCGGCCGAGGCGCGCAAGAAGGCCGAGGCCGAGTTCAAGAAGCTCAAGCTGATGTCGCCCATGTCCGCCGAGGCGACCGTGGTGCGCAACTACATCGACGCCCTGGTGGGGCTGCCCTGGAGCAAGAAAACCAAGATCAGGCACGACCTGGCCCATGCCGAGGACGTGCTCAACGAGGACCACTACGGGCTGGAGAAGGTCAAGGACCGCATCCTCGAATACCTCGCGGTGCAGCAGCGCGTCGACAAGGTCAAGGCCCCCATCCTGTGCCTGGTCGGACCACCCGGTGTGGGCAAGACCTCGCTCGGGCAGTCGGTCGCCAAGGCCACCGGCCGCAAGTACGTGCGCATGGCCCTGGGTGGCATGCGCGACGAGGCCGAGATCCGCGGCCATCGTCGCACCTACATCGGCGCCATGCCGGGCAAGGTCCTGCAGAGCCTGAACAAGGTGGGTACCCGCAATCCGCTGTTCCTGCTCGACGAGATCGACAAGCTGGGCACCGATTTCCGGGGCGATCCGTCCTCGGCCCTGCTGGAGGTCCTCGACCCCGAGCAGAACCACACCTTTGCCGACCATTACGTCGAGGTCGATTTCGACCTGTCGGACGTCATGTTCGTGGCCACCTCCAACTCGATGAACATTCCGCCGGCGCTGCTCGACCGGATGGAAGTCATCCGCCTCTCGGGCTACACCGAGGACGAGAAGACCAACATCGCCATGCGCTACCTGCTGCCCAAGCAGGTCAAGAACAACGGCATCAAGGACGGCGAACTGGAGGTGTCCGAGGCCGCCGTGCGCGACATCGTGCGCTACTACACCCGCGAGGCGGGGGTCCGCTCGCTCGAGCGCGAACTCTCCAAGATCTGCCGCAAGGTGGTCAAGGGCCTGCTGCTGAAGAAGTACCAGCCGACCGTGACTGTCACGGCCGAGAACCTCAGCGAATTCCTGGGTGTGCGCAAGTACACCTATGGCCGCGCCGAAGCACAGAACCAGGTCGGCCAGGTCGTGGGTCTGGCCTGGACGGAGGTCGGCGGCGACCTGCTCACCATCGAGGTCGCGATCATGCCCGGCAAGGGGAACATCACCCGCACGGGGTCGCTGGGCGACGTCATGAAGGAGTCGGTCGAGGCCGCGCGCACCGTGGTGCGCAGCCGCGCCCGGGTGCTGGGCATCAAGGACGAGATGTTCGACAAGCGTGACATCCACATCCATGTGCCCGATGGCGCCACGCCCAAGGACGGCCCCAGCGCCGGCATCGCCATGACGACCGCCCTGGTGTCCTCGCTGACGGGCATCCCGGTGCGGGCCGACGTGGCCATGACCGGCGAGATCACGCTGCGTGGCGAGGTCACCGCCATCGGCGGTCTCAAGGAAAAGCTGCTGGCGGCCCTGAGGGGTGGCATCAAGACGGTGGTCATCCCGGAGGAGAACGTCAAGGACCTGACCGAGATTCCTGACAATGTGAAGCAGGGGCTGGACATCAGGCCGGTCAAGTGGATCGACAAGGTGCTCGAGATCGCCCTGGAGCGCAAGCCGGTGCCGCTGACCGAGGAAGAGGTGGCCGCCCAGGTCGCTGCCTCTGTGGCGGCTGCCGCGCAGGGCAGCGATGCCGTCAAGCATTGAAGGGGCGAAAATTTTTTCGCGGGCTTGAAACATCCTGCGAAAAGGCGCTATAATTTCAGCTTCCGACGAACACGCGGTGTTCCAGGAAAAACGCGGGAATAGCTCAGTTGGTAGAGCGCAACCTTGCCAAGGTTGAGGTCGCGAGTTCGAGCCTCGTTTCCCGCTCCAGATTCGAAAAGGGAAGCATGGCTTCCCTTTTTTGTCGGTGACCGCCAGACCCGGCGGTTCCGCGGCGCGATAGCAAAGCGGTTATGCAACGGATTGCAAATCCGTCTAGCCCGGTTCGACTCCGGGTCGCGCCTCCAGTCTCCCCGCCCCGCCGGTGCCTGGCCTCCGGCGGGGTTTTTTTCTGGGCCGGTGCAGGGATGCGAACTGCGACAATCGGGGCCCTGCCCCGATGGTGAAATTGGTAGACACAGCGGACTTAAAATCCGCCGCCCTTCACCGGGCGTACCGGTTCGATTCCGGTTCGGGGCACCATGCTGCTGGATATTTTTGCCGATCGTCGGTACAGTGACTTGTCATGACACGATACAACGCACCCTTCGAGATCCATGTGCACGGCGACGTGCCCTTGCGCGAGGATGTCGGGTACGAGCAGATCCAGGAGGCGCTGCGTCCGCTCTGGCAGTACGCCGGGGCACGATCGCTGGCCGCTGCGGCAGAAAGCGCCTATGAGGACGAGCCGGGCATCCGCTTCGACGCGCAAGCCCGCCAGTTGCAGATCTGCTGGACGGTGCCTGGCGGCGAGGACTTCCGCCAGGTCATCGAGGAAGCCTGCATGGCCCTCAACGACATCGCCGCGGCCGGCGCTCCGCTCGAAGTCTCCTTCTACGACACCGAGTTCGACGAAGAGGACGAAAATGCC
The DNA here is from genome assembly GCA_006227825.1 of Burkholderiales bacterium. GTDB lineage: Bacteria > Pseudomonadota > Gammaproteobacteria > Burkholderiales > Burkholderiaceae_C > Hydrogenophaga. Next base: position 7,082 of record SBFS01000062.1, read on the forward strand.
GAGGGAGAGGCCCGGGACGACTTCATGATGTGCTTCGTCGGGCCGACACCCGCGGCCATCATGCAGGTGCAGCGCGACCTGCTGGTCCAGGACGTGGTGCACCTGATGGAGCGACACTTCGACGGGTCGGAACTCGGTGAGGTGGTCGCCGCCATCGACAAGCTCTTCACCCAGCGCTTCGATGCGCTGGTCAGCTCGATGCAGCTGGGTCGCCCGCCCAGGGGGCATGGCGGCCCCCGCAAGCCCAGGCACCTGCACTGAGCCCGCAGGGGCCGGCACGCAGCCGGCGGGCGGACACGGCCTCAGTAGCTCAGCATCCGGGGCAGCTGCTTCGCATCGGCCACCCACCGCGCCACCTCGGATTCGGTGGGGGTCCGGCGCACCAGTTTGCGCTGGGTGTTGATGTCGGTCATGGCGCGGGCCAGGTTGTCTGCCCGCCGGCGTGCCAGTTCGGGCACCGTGTCGACACCGGCTGCCTCCAGCAGTTCGGCGTACTCCGAACCCACACCGCTGATGCGGTACAGGTCGACCATGTTGGCGAACCTGAGCACCTGCTTGTAGGTCAGCCCGCACGCCTTGGCCAGGGCCTTGCGCTGCGCGGGGGTCCGGGTGCGCGCCAGGAGGCCGTCCGTGTCCTTGATGCCCGCTTCCCGCAGCTTGCCGCCCATCACGGGACCGATGCCCTCGACATCCTCGATCTTCTTGTTGGCCATGAAGTCTCCTTTCAAAGGTAATGGCTGGCACTCACGAAGGTCACACCACAATGTACTGAAAAGGCCTTGTCCTTGCCATCGGGTAGGCCCGGCATGTGCGGAGAGTCACGCCCGGGCTGCGCAATGTCGGCCCGGTGCATCAGATGGGCAGGGCGGCGACCTCGACCCCGCCCCCCACCTGGGGCAGCAGCCAGCGCCGGACCGCGCGTTCCAGTGGCTCCCGGTCCCCCGTGGCCAGCCACTGAACCGCCGGTGCCGCCTGTGGCGAGGCCGGCTCCGTGACGGCCAGGCCCAGTACCTTGCGGGTCTGGCGGGCCACCGCTGCCGCCGGGTCGACCAGGTGCACACCGGCTCCGCACAGCGCGTGCAGCTCGTGGCTGGCGAAAGGGTAGTGGGTGCATCCGAGCACCAGCTGGTCGATGGGCGGGTGGCCGGTGGCCTGTGCCTGCAGGCCCGACCAGGCCGCCTGGCACAGCTGCCGGATGCGCTCCTGCTCACCCTGTTCGATGGCCCACGCCAGCCCTTCGCAGGCCTGGCTGCTGATGTGCACGTCCGGGAAGGCCTCGAGGGTGCGCGCCACCAGGTCGGCGTAGCGCCGGCTCGAAAGCGTGCCGGGGGTCGCCAGCACGCCCACGTGCCGGGTGCGGCTGGCGGCCGCGGCCGGCCTGAGGGCGGGTTCCACGCCGACCACCGGCAGGCCTGGATGCGAAGACCGCAGGGCCTCGATGGCGGTGGCGGTGGCCGTGTTGCAGGCCACGACCAGGGCATCCAGGGGCAGCCTGTGCACAAGGGCATCGGCGATGGCCAGCACCCGCGACCGGATCTGGTCTGCGCTGCGCGCGCCGTAGGGGGCGTATGCGCTGTCCGCGACGTAGACGAAACAGGCGCCGGGCAGATCGGTCAGCAGGGAGCGCAGGACGCTGAGGCCGCCCACCCCGCTGTCGAACACGCCAACGGTCTTCAAGCGCTGGTGACCGCGATGCCCTTGAACTCGCCCGAGGCGATGCGCTTTTCCCACTCGGCCGGGCCCGTGATGTGGGCGCTGGTCCCCCCGGAGTCCACCGCCACGGTCACCGGCATGTCGACCACGTCGAATTCGTAGATGGCTTCCATGCCCAGGTCCTCGAAGCCCACCACCTTGGCGCCCTTGATGGCCTTGGAAACCAGGTAGGCCGCGCCGCCGACCGCCATCAGGTAGGCCGACTTGTGCCGCTTGATGGACTCGATGGCCACCGGGCCGCGCTCGGCCTTGCCGATCATGGCGATCAGGCCTGTCTGCTCCAGCATCATGTCGGTGAACTTGTCCATGCGCGTGGCGGTGGTGGGGCCGGCCGGTCCCACCACCTCGTCACGCACCGGGTCGACCGGTCCGACGTAGTAGATGACGCGGTTGGTGAAGTCCACCGGCAGTTTCTCGCCCTTGGCCAGCATGTCCTGGATGCGCTTGTGGGCGGCGTCGCGGCCGGTGAGCATCTTGCCGTTGAGCAGCAGGGTCTGGCCGGGCTTCCAGCTGGCCACCTGCTCCCTGGTCAGGGTGTTGAGGTCCACGCGCTGGCTCTTCTCGGTGTCGGGCGTCCAGTCGACGTTGGGCCACAGGTCCAGGCTGGGTGCCTCCAGGTAGACCGGGCCCGAGCCGTCCATCACGAAGTGGGCGTGGCGGGTGGCGGCGCAGTTGGGGATCATGGCCACCGGCTTGGACGCCGCGTGTGTCGGGTACATCTTGATCTTGACGTCCAGCACGGTGGTCAGGCCGCCCAGGCCCTGCGCGCCGATGCCCAGTGCGTTGACCTTCTCGTACAGCTCCAGGCGCAGCTCCTCCACCTGGTCGAGCTTCTCGCCCTTGGCGGCCTTGGCCTGCAGTTCGTACATGTCCAGGTCGTCCATCAGGCTCTCCTTGGCCAGCAGCACGGCCTTCTCGGCGGTGCCGCCGATGCCGATGCCCAGCATGCCCGGCGGGCACCAGCCGGCGCCCATGGTCGGCACGGTCTTGAGAACCCAGTCCACCAGCGAGTCGCTGGGGTTCATCATGATCATCTTGGACTTGTTTTCGGAGCCACCGCCCTTGGCCGCGACGGTGACGTCCACCTTGTCGCCGGCCACGATCTCGGTGAAGATCACTGCCGGGGTGTTGTCCCTGGTGTTCCTGCGGGCAAAGTGCGGGTCGGCCACCACGCTGGCGCGCAGCTGGTTGTCGGGGTGCTTGTAGCCGCGGCGCACACCCTCGTTGACCGCATCCTCCAGGCTGCCGGTGAAGCCTTCCCAGCGCACGTCCATGCCCACCTTCAGGAAGACGTTGACGATGCCGGTGTCCTGGCAGATCGGACGGTGGCCGATGGCACTCATCTTGGAGTTGGTCAGGATCTGCGCGATCGCGTCCTTGGCGGCCGGGCTCTGCTCGCGCTCGTAGGCGCGGGCCAGGTGCTGGATGTAGTCGGCCGGGTGGTAGTAGCTGATGTACTGCAGCGCGGCGGCGATGGATTCGATCAGGTCTTCCTGGCGGATGGTGCTCATGTCGGGCTTTCGTGGGAGGTGGAAACGGTGGGGCGCGGCGCGGTCAGGCCGGCTTCCCTGAGCAGGGCCTTGAGTTCGCCGAGTTCCTGGCGCAGGGACTGCACTTCGGCGTGGATCTCGTGCTCGATGGATTGTCCGACCTGTTCGACCGCCTCCACCGTGGACTGGTGCTCGCTTTCGCTGAAGCTCTGCATCGCGTTGACGATGATCGCGATGAACAGGTTGAGCATGGTGAAGGTGGCGAACAGGATGAAGACGATGAAGAAGGCCCAGGCATAGGGAACCTCTTCCATCACCGGCCTGGAGATGCCCATCGACCAGCTCTCCAGCGTCATGACCTGGAACAGGGTGTACAGCGAGCGGCCGAGGTGTCCGAACCAGTCGGGGAAAGCTGCGCCGAAGAGGTGTGTGGCGATCACGCCGAACACATAGAACACCAGCAGCAGGACCAGGGCGATGGACGACAGGCCCGGGATGGCCGAGAGCAGGGCGCCCACCACCCGGCGCATCGAGGGAACGAGGGTGAGCACACGCAGCACCCGCAGCACCCGCAGGGCACGAAGCACGGCAAACGGGCCGCTGGCCGGTATCAGCGCGATGGCCACGACCACGAAGTCGAACACGCTCCACGGGTCGCGGAAGAAGGCCGCGCGGTGTGCGAACAGCCGCAGCACCAGTTCGACCACGAAAACCGCCAGCAGCACCTGGTCGACGGCACGCAGGGTGTCGCCCACGGAGGCCATCACCGATGGCGAAGTCTCCAGGCCCAGGATCACGGCATTGACGATGATCAGCGCCAGGATCAGGCGCTGGAAGCGGCTGTCGGCAACGAAGTCGCCGGTGCGCTGCCGCAGGGACCGGGATTCAGGCTGGACGTCGGGCATGGGCGCGGGGGTGGGCGGAAAAGCCCGTATTTTAGGGAGCTTGCCGCTGCGGCCGTGGCCTGGCATGTAAGTGGCTCGTAAGAGCCTTTGCGCACATTCCCGTGGTTGATACCCACTCATCCCCAGAGGAGACTTGTCCATGACCGCACCGTCGAACGCCATCCAGTCGACCCTTGTCGAGAACCGCGTTTTCGAACCCTCCGAAGCCATCCGTCAGGCTGCCCGCATCTCCGGCATGGACGCGTACAACGCCCTCTGCGCTGAGGCGGAGAGCGACTTCGAGGGTTTCTGGGCGAAGCGTGCCCGGGAGGTCCTGACCTGGCACAAGCCTTTCACCCGTGTGCTCGACGAGTCGAACAAGCCGTTCTACAAGTGGTTCGACGACGGCGAACTCAACGCCTCGTTCAACTGCCTGGACCGCCACATGGGCACGCCGGTCGAGAACAAGACCGCGATCATCTTCGAGGCCGACGACGGCGCCGTCACCAAGGTCACCTACAGGGAACTGCTCGACAGGGTGTCCCAGTTTGCCAACGCGCTCAAGGCACGCGGCGTCAAGAAGGGTGATCGCGTCGTCATCTACATGCCCATGACCATCGAGGGCGTGGTGGCCATGCAGGCCTGTGCCCGAATCGGTGCCACCCACAGCGTGGTGTTCGGCGGCTTCTCGGCCAAGGCCCTGCAGGAACGCATCCAGGACGCCGGTGCGGTGGCGGTCATCACCGCCAACTACCAGATGCGTGGCGGCAAGGAACTGCCCCTGAAATCCATTGTGGACGAGGGCATCGCCATGGGTGGGTGCGAGACCATCCGGACCGTGATCGTCTACCAGCGCACCGCCACCCCGGTGAACATGGTCGCCGGGCGCGACATCACCATGGCCGATGCCATGGCCGGCCAGTCCACCGAGTGCCCGGCCGAGATGGTCGGCGCCGAGCACCCGCTGTTCGTGCTCTACACCTCGGGTTCCACCGGCAAGCCCAAGGGCGTGCAGCACAGCACCGGCGGCTACCTGCTGTGGGCCAACCTGACCATGCAGTGGACCTTCGACCTCAAGGACAACGACATCTTCTGGTGCACCGCCGACATCGGCTGGATCACCGGTCACAGCTACGTCGCCTATGGCCCCCTGGCCGCCGGCGCCACGCAGATCGTTTTCGAGGGCGTGCCGACCTACCCGAACGCCGGCCGCTTCTGGCAGATGATCGAGAAGCACAAGTGCACCATCTTCTACACGGCACCCACGGCCATCCGTTCGCTGATCAAGGCGTCCGACACGGACGGCAAGGTGCACCCGAAGAACTGGGACCTGTCCAGCCTGCGCATCATGGGTTCGGTGGGCGAGCCGATCAACCCCGAGGCCTGGATGTGGTACTACAAGAACGTCGGTGGTGAACGCTGCCCGATCGTCGACACCTTCTGGCAGACCGAAACCGGCGGTCACATGATCACCCCGCTGCCGGGGGCCACGCCGCTGGTGCCGGGTTCCTGCACGCTGCCGCTGCCCGGCATCACCACCGCTATCGTGGACGAGACCGGGAACGACGTGCCCAACGGCTCGGGCGGCATCCTGGTGGTCAAGAAGCCCTGGCCTTCCATGATCCGCACCATCTGGGGTGACCCGGAGCGCTTCAAGAAGAGCTATTTCCCCGAAGAGCTCAAGGGCTACTACCTGGCGGGTGACGGCGCCGTCCGCAGCGCCGACCGGGGTTACTTCCGCATCACCGGCCGCATCGACGACGTGCTCAACGTCTCGGGTCACCGCATGGGCACGATGGAAATCGAGTCGGCCCTGGTGGGCAAGACCGACCTGGTGGCCGAGGCCGCGGTGGTGGGGCGTCCTGACGACCTGACCGGCGAGGCCATCGTGGCCTTCGTGGTGCTCAAGCGCCCGCGCCCGACCGGCGACGAGGCCAAGGCCATCGCCAAGGAGCTGCGCGAGTGGGTGGGCAAGGAGATCGGCCCGATTGCCAAGCCCAAGGACATCCGTTTCGGCGACAACCTGCCCAAGACCCGGTCGGGCAAGATCATGCGCCGCCTGCTGCGCTCGATCGCCAAGGGCGAGGCCATCACCCAGGACACGTCCACCCTGGAGAACCCGGCCATCCTGGACCAGTTGGCCGAGAACAACTGAGGACGCCCCGGCGGCACGGAGTTCGTGGCGCCGCTGGCCGTCGTTCCAGAAAAAAACCCGCGGTGCTGGCCGCGGGTTTTTTTCTGGGCGTCAGGCGCTCACTTCTGGCCCAGGACCCAGGCAGCCAGCTTCTTGGCGTCGGCGTCGTTCACCTGCGGGTTGGCGGGCATGGGGATCGGGCCCCAGACACCGGAGCCACCCTTCTGGATCTTGCCGGCCAGCATGTCGACCGCCTTGGCATCGCTGGCGTACTTCTTGGCGATATCCTTGTAGGAGGGACCGACCAGCTTCTTGTCGACAGCGTGGCAGGCCATGCAGTTCTTGCTCTTGGCCAGGGCTTCGTCGGCCAGGGCCGGAGCGGACAGGGTGGCCAGGGCGGCCATAATCAGCAGGGTGTGTTTCATCGTCAGTGCCTCGTGGGTGAAAAGGGAAAATCCACGAAGCGGATTCTAGCGATGTGGCCAGGGTGTATACGCTTTGTTACAGTCTCTTGCCGCACTTTATCTGCCCTTTACCGGAGCCTGTGATGTATTTCCTGATGGCGGGCATCGCGCTGACGCTGCTCAAGTACTTCGAGATCGGATTCGTGGCCGGCTGGTCGTGGTGGTGGGTCTTGTCGCCCTACGCCATGGCGGTGGCCTGGTGGGCCTGGGCCGATTCGACGGGCTACACCAAGCGCAAGGCCATGGAGGCCATGAACAAGAAGAAGCAGGAGCGCATCGATCGCCAGCGCGAGTCGCTCGGCATGGGCAACCGCAACCGCCGTCGCTGAGTGGCGCGGCAGGCCCGCGCAAGACCTGCCATTGACGCGGACATGCCTGACCGCCCGGCAGGCCGTGGGCCATAATTTCAGGCCGATCTGTCCCGAATTCCACCCCAACCGATCCGACTGCCCATGCCCGCCTACCGCTCCAAGACCTCCACCGCCGGTCGCAACATGGCCGGTGCCCGCGCCCTCTGGCGTGCCACCGGCATGAAAGACGATGATTTCTCCAAGCCGATCATCGCCATCGCCAATTCCTTCACCCAGTTCGTGCCCGGCCATGTGCACCTGAAGGACCTGGGGCAACTGGTGGCGCGCGAGATCGAGGCCGCCGGTGGCGTGGCCAAGGAGTTCAACACCATCGCCGTCGACGACGGCATCGCCATGGGCCACGACGGCATGCTGTATTCGCTGCCCAGCCGCGAGCTCATCGCCGACAGCGTCGAGTACATGGTCAATGCCCACTGTGCCGATGCGCTGGTGTGCATCTCCAACTGCGACAAGATCACCCCCGGCATGCTGATGGCCGCGATGCGGCTGAACATCCCGGTGGTGTTCGTCTCCGGCGGACCGATGGAGGCGGGCAAGGTCAAGCTGGCGGTGCCCGGCACCCAGACCATCCA
>SBFS01000021.1 GCA_006227825.1 Burkholderiales bacterium
AGCACCCGGTCGGTGCCGTGGCGGCTGAACACCGACTCCTGGATCACGATCTCGCGCTCGGTGCCGGCGAACATGATGCCGCCGAGGTTGGTGTACTCGCCCTCGGTGTTCTCGCGCACGATCAGGAAATCGATCTCGCCCGGCTTGCGGCCGGCCAGCGGGCAGGGCACGCCCTCGAACAGGCGCACCGGACGCAGGTTGATGTACTGGTCGAACTCGCGCCGGAACTTCAGCAGACTGCCCCAGAGCGAAACGTTGTCGGGCACGGTGGCCGGCCAGCCGACAGCGCCGAACAGCAGCGCGTCCATGCCCTGGAGCTGCTGCTTCCAGTCCGCCGGCATCATCTCGCCATGCGCCAGGTAATGGTCGCAGCTGGCCCAGTCGATGGGTGTCAGGTCAAGGGCGATGTCGAACCGGCTGGCAGCGGCCTGCAGCACGCGCAGGCCCTCGGGCATCACTTCCTTGCCAATGCCGTCGCCGGGAATGACGGCGATGCGGTGGGTCTTGCTCATGGTCTCGATGAGGGTCAAAGATCGGTGAAGATGGACCCGATCATAGGGGCACTGTCACGCCTGGCGCGATAATGCGGGACAGATCCACTTCAAGGGTACCCTTGGCAGACTGGTATTTGCAGGGTGCACGCGGTGATGGGTAAGCTGCTGCACCCAACCCGCACCGTCGCGCTGGCGTTCCTTCTGGCCATCCTGGCAGGCACCGGTCTGCTCATGCTGCCCATGGCCAGCGCCAGTGGGGCCTCCGCCCCCTGGCTGACCGCCTTCTTCACGTCCGTCTCGGCGGTGTGCGTCACCGGCCTGGTGATCGTGGACACCGGCACGCACTGGTCCTTCTTCGGTCAGCTGGTCATCATGCTGCTGTTCCAGCTGGGTGGCTTCGGCATGATGACCGCGGCGACCCTGCTGGGCCTGATGGTCAACCGCTCGCTGCGCCTGAGGACACGGCTGATCACGCAGGTGGAGACGCACTCCATCGGCCTGGGCGATGTATCGGGCGTCGCCCGGATGGTGTTCCTGGTCACCCTGGTGGCCGAACTGGTTCTGGCAGCGGTGCTCTCGGCCCGTTTCTTCTGGGGCCATGACATGCCCGGGCCGCAGGCGCTGTGGCACGGTCTGTTCCATTCGGTCTCTGCCTTCAACAACGCCGGCTTCTCGCTCAACGCCGACAGCCTGGTGGGCTATGCCGGGGATGCGTGGGTGCTGATGCCCATTGCCCTGGGCATCGTGCTGGGGGGCATCGGTTTTCCGGTGTTCCACGACATCCGGGCACGCCTGAACGACCCGCGCCACTGGTCCCTGCACACCAAGCTCACGCTCACCGGCACGGCGGCGCTTCTGTTCGGCGGAGCACTCGTTCTGCTGCTGTTCGAGTGGTCGAACCCCCTGACCCTCGGTCCGATGGGTGTGGCCGACAAGCTGTTGTCGGCCACCTTCGCTTCGGTTTCGGCCCGGACCGCCGGTTTCAACAGCCTGGACATCGGTGCGCTGACGCACGAAAGCTGGGCCCTGCACTACTTCCTGATGTTCATCGGGGGCGGCAGCGCCGGCACCGCCGGCGGGGTCAAGGTGGGCACGTTCCTGATCCTGGTGCTGCTGGTCTACGCCGAGATCCGCGGCCGCAACGACAGCGAAGCTTTCGGGCGCCGCATTTCCGCCGCGGCGCAACGCCAGGCCATCACCGTGCTGGTGCTGGGCAGCAGCATGGTGGTCCTGGGCACGCTGTTCATCCTGCGCGGCACGGACCTGCCGACCGATGAAGTGATCTTCGAGGTGATCTCCGCCTTCGGGACCGTCGGCCTCTCGACCGGGATCACCGCCGAACTGCCGGCGTCAGGCCAGATCATGCTGACCATCCTGATGTATGTGGGCCGGGTGGGCACCATCACGCTGGCGGCTTCGCTGGCGATGGGGCACGTCCGGGCAAACTACCGCTACCCTGAGGAGCATCCAATTGTTGGGTAAATTGTTCACAGAGCAATACGCGTTCGCGCAGGGCGACAGCGTGCTGGTGATCGGCCTGGGCCGGTTCGGTGGAGCTGTCGCGCATTCCCTGATGCAGCTGGGCCACGACGTCATGGGCATCGACCGCGACCCGGAGCCGGTCCAGGCCTGGGCCGACCGCCTGACCCACGCCGTGCAGGCCGACGCGACGAACGTGCAGGTCCTGCGCCAGCTCGGCGGCGCCGATTTCACCCATGCCATCGTGGGCATCGGAACCGACCTGGCCTGCAGCCTCATGACCGTGATGGCCCTGTCGGAACTGGGCATCCGGGACATCTGGGTCAAGGCCATGACCCCGGAGCATGGACAGATTGCCCAGCGCATCGGTGCGCACCATGTCGTCTACCCCGAGGCGGACATGGGCGAACGCGTCGCCCACCTGATCACGGGCCGGATGATGGATTACATCGAATTCGATGACGGCTTTGCCATCGCCAAGATACGTGCCCCCCACCCGGCGCAGAACAGGGTGCTGGCAGACAGCCTGGTTCGGGAGCGGTTCGGCGTGACGGTGGTGGGCGTCAAGCGCGCGCACGAGGATTTCCAGCACGCGACGCCGCAGACACTGATCCTGCCGGGCGACCTGCTGATCGTCTCCGGCCCCACCAAGAAAGTGGAGAAGTTCGCCTCGTACTCGACCGAGCGCTGACGCGCACCCGGCTCAGAGCCTGAACCCGTACTCCACCGTCAGCGGCGCGTGGTCGCTGAACTTCTCGCCCTTGTAGATCGCCTCGCGGTGCGCCGTTTCGGCCAGGGCGGGCGTGGCCAGGTGGTAGTCGAGCCGCCAGCCCACGTTCTTGGCGTAGGCCTGGCCGCGGTTGCTCCACCATGTGTAGGAGGCATCCGTCGCGTCGGGCTGCAGGTGCCGGTAGACGTCGACCAGGCCGCCCTCGGTCAGCAGCCGGGTCATCCAGGCCCGCTCCTCGGGCAGGAAACCGCTGTTCTTCTGGTTGCTCTTCCAGTTCTTCAGGTCCTTCTCGGTGTGTGCAATGTTCACGTCGCCGCAGACGATGAACTCGCGCCGATCCTTGAGGGCCATCAGGTGCGGAAACATCAGGTCCAGGAAGCGGTACTTGGCCTCCTGCCGCTCGGGACCGGACGAGCCGCTGGGGAAGTAGGCGCTGACGATGGACAGCTTGCGCCTTGGCGTGTCAAAACGCAGCTCGGCCCAGCGGCCCTCGGCGTCGAACTCGCCCCCGTCGAAGCCGGTGACGACGTCGCTGGGCTCGTGCCGGGTGTACACCCCGACACCCGAATAGCCCTTCTTCTGGGCAAAATGGAAATGCCCGCGCAGACCCCCCATCTCCTCGAAGCGACCACTCACATCTGGCGCCTGCGCCTTGACCTCCTGCACGCAAATACAATCGGGCGCATGCGCGGCCAGCCAGGCCTCCAGCCCTTTGCTGGTGGCAGACCGGATGCCGTTGAGGTTGAGGCTGGTCAGTTTGAACAAGGAAGAGCTCATGGTGTCGGACATGGAGACGCCCGCCGCCGATGGCGGGCTGGCGCAGGAGTTCGTGCAGTTCTGCGTGGATGCCGGCGCGCTGCGCTTCGGCGAGTTCAGGACCAAGGCGGGGCGCCTGTCGCCATATTTCTTCAACGCCGGGCTGTTCGACGACGGCGCCAAGCTGGGCCGGCTGGCCCAATTCTATGCACGCGCCCTGCTGGCCAGCGGCATCGGGTTCGACATGATCTTCGGGCCCGCCTACAAGGGCATCCCGCTGGGCGCGGCGGTGAGCATCGAGCTGGCCCGGCTGGGCCGCAACGTGCCTTTTGCCTACAACCGCAAGGAGGCCAAGGACCATGGCGAAGGCGGCACGCTGGTGGGCGCACCGCTCAAGGGTCGCGTCCTGATCGTCGACGACGTGATGAGCGCCGGCACCGCGGCGCGCGAATCGATCGCGCTGATCCGGGCCGCCGGCGCCACGCCCCACGCGGTGGCCATCGCGCTGGACCGGCAGGAAAAGGCCACCGAGGTCGGTCCCGACGGGGTGGTCCGTGACGTGGACCACAGCGCGGTCCAGTATGTGCAGCGCGAGCTCGGACTGGCGGTGTGCGCCATTGCGCGCCTGGCCGATTTGCTGCAGTATCTTGATCTTCACGCCGGCGACGCACTGGGCGAGCACCGGGAGCGGGTGCTGGCCTACCGCCAGCGCTACGGCGTCAACATCTGAACGGACCTGCCTTTGAGCCGCCTGCCCCAGTCCTTCGCCTTCGGCCCGCTCCAGCTCGGATGGCTGCTGCTGGCCGCCACCGCCATCGGCCAGCCCGCGATGGCGCAGGGGCAGCAACCCAACCGCTCGGGCATCTACACCTGCATCGACGCGCAGGGCCGCCGCCTGACGTCGGACCGCCCGATTCCCGAGTGCCTGGACCGCGAGCAGCGCGAGCTCGGCCCCAGCGGCACGGTCAGGCGCGTGCTGCCTCCCAGCTACACCGCGGAGGAGCGCGCCCGCATCGAGGCGCAGCGGCGTGCCGAGGACGAGGCGCGTTCGCGGGCGCTGGAGGAGCGCCGGCGAGAGCGGGCGCTGCTGATCCGCTACCCGAACCAGGAGCCGCACGACCGCGACCGCGCCACGGCGCTGGCCCAGGTCGACGAGGTGATCGACGCCGTGCGCAAGCGCGAGGCGGCCCTGGTCGAGCAACGCCGCGAAATCGACCTGGAGATGGAGTTCTACCAGAGCGATCCGGCGCGGGTGCCGGCCTGGCTCAGACGCAAGCTGGAAGACAACGAGCAGCAGATGCAGGTGCAGAAACGCTTCCTGGCCGAACAGGACCAGGAGAAGCGCCGCATCAACGAGCGCTTCGACGAGGAACTGGCCAAGCTGCGCCAGCTCTGGTCCCAGCTGCCGGGCAGCCCGCGCTGAACGGGCCCTTCCCTGCAGCGGCGAGGGTCACCCCAGTTTGCGCCGCAGCACCTCGCCGGCCTGTTGCGGGTTGGCCTTGCCCTTGCTGGCCTTCATGACCAGGCCCACCAGCGCGTTGAAGGCCTTGTCCTTGCCGGCGCGGAACTGCTCGACCATGGGGGCGTTGGCGGTCATGACCTCGTCGATGATGGCCTCGAGGGCGCCCGAGTCGTTCATCTGCCGCAGGCCCCTGGCTTCGATGACGGCATCGACGTCCTGACCCTCGCCGGCCCACAGCGCGTCCATCACCTGTTTGGCCGCGTTGTTGGAGACCGTGCCATCGGCGATGCGCCCGAGCAGCACTGCCAGCGTCCCCGCGCTGACCGGCACCTGGGCGAAGTCCTTTTCCTCCTGGTTCAGACGGCGCGAGACCTCGCCCATGATCCAGTTGCTGGCCATCTTGGCCTGGCCGCTGGCGCGGGCTGCCGCCTCGAAGTAAGCCGCCATGGCCGGGCTCTGGGTCAAGGTGGTCGCGTCGTACTCGGGAAGGCCGTACTCGGCCACCAGGCGCTCGGCCATCTGGCGCGGCAGCTCGGGCATGGCGGCCTTCACCTCGTCGACCCACGAGCGCGCGATCACCAGCGGCGGCAGATCGGGGTCGGGGAAGTAGCGGTAGTCGGCCGCGTCTTCCTTGGTACGCATGGCGCGGGTCTCGCCGGTGTCGGGGTCGAACAGCACGGTGGCCTG
>SBFS01000039.1 GCA_006227825.1 Burkholderiales bacterium
GAAGCCCAGGATGTTCTCGGCGTCGTCACCGGTCTCCGGGTTCACGTAGGTGACCTGCACGCACTCAAGGTCTGGCTGGTTCTCGGCCATCGACACCAGCGCGGCGCGGGTATCCTTCCAGGGGTAGCGCAGCATGGGGTAGCGTTTGTCGCTGCGGCTGAACACCTGCGTGGGCACCACGCCGGCGCGGGTCCACGCGCGGTCGCCGCTGCCGGTCTTCACCGTCTGGCGCGTGCCGTTGATGTGGTAACTCGCCTCCATGTAATAGACCAGCGGCAGGTCCAGCACGTCGAGCCACACCACCGGGTCGGTGCCGTCGTGGCCGTGCTCGTGCCACAGGCCGGTGGGGGTGAGGATGAGGTCGCCGCGGCTCATCGGGCACTTCTCGCCGTCCACCGTGGTGTAGGCGCCTTCGCCTTCGACGATCATGCGCACCGCGTTGGGCGTGTGGCGGTGGCTGGGCGCCCACTCGCCGGGCAGCAGCAGCTGCATGCCCAGGTAGATGGCCGGGCTGGCCTTCATGTTCTCCAGGCCATGGCCCGGGTTGGCCAGCACCAGCACCCGCCTCTCGGCCTTCTCGATCGGCGTGAGCTCACCGGCCTTGAGCAGCAGCGGCCTGAGCGTGGCATAGGGCCAGTGCACGGCCTGCGTGGCGCGCGTGGGCACGCCCGGCGGCAGCACCGCCCGCAGGCTGGGCCACAGCGGCACCAGGTTCAGCTTCGACAGGTCGTCGCGGTAGTCCTGCGGCAGGTCTTCCAGGCGTCCGAGTTCGTGGCTCATGGGGTCTCCTTGGGTTCAGCCCTGTTGCAGGCAGTTGCTCACGTTCCAGCTGTAGAGCCATTCCATGGCATCGTAGAAGCGTTGCTGGGGCCGGTTCTTCCACATCTGGTTGCGGATCAGCCGCTCCACGCCGGTGGCATGGTAGATGCGGCCCATCTCGCGGCTGCTGAGCACGATGCGGCCGGTGCGTGCCACGCGGTTCTTCTGGTAGAGCTGCAATGCGGCGTCCCAGTTGCGGTTCGTCACGCGCAGGGCCTCGCCCAGCGTCACCGCGTCCTCCATCGCCATGCAGGCGCCCTGCGCCATGTACTGCGTGGTCGGGTGGGCGGCGTCGCCCAGGATGGTCACGCGGCCGAACACCCAGTTCTCGATCGGCTCCTTGTCGGCCGTGGCCCAGCGCTTCCAGCTGCGGGGCAGCTCGATGAGCTGGCGTGCCTTGGGACTGATGCCCTGGAAGTAGCTCTCGACCTCTTCCTTGCTGCCCTCGGTCACGCCCCACTGCTCGGGCTGGCGGCTGTGGAAGGTCACGACCACGTTGTACTGCTCGCCCCCGCGCAGCGGGTAGTGCACCAGGTGGCACCTGGGGCCCGCCCACAGGCTGGCGGCATTCCAGCGCAGGTCCTCGGGGAAGTCGGCCTTGTCGACCACGGCGCGGTAGACCACATGCCCGGTCACGCGGTGCGGGTCGTTCACGTATTGCTGCCGCACCACGGACTTCACCCCGTCGGCGCCGATGAGCGCCTGTCCCACCCAGCGCCTGCCGTTCTGGTCGATGGCGGTGACGGTGCCGCCCGCCTCGTCCTGCTCGACCTTCTCGATGCGGGTGTCGGTGAAGAAGGTCACCTGGCCGCTGGCCTGTGCGCCCTCCAGCAGCGACAGGTGCACGTCGGCCCGGTGGATGACGGCATACGGGTTGCCGAAGCGCTGGCGGAAAGCCTCACCGGTCTCGATGCGGCCCACCAGCGATTCGTCCACCGCATCGTGCATGACCATGTGGTCGGTGTACACGGCACGGGCCCGGGCCTGCGGGCCCACGCCCAAGGCGTCGAAGGCATGGAAGGCGTTGGGGCCGAGCTGGATGCCGGCGCCGATCTCGCCGATCTCGGGCGCCTGCTCGAACACCTGGACGCTGAAGCCCTGGCGCACCAGGGCGAGGGCGGCGGCCAGGCCGCCGATGCCGCCTCCGGACACCAGGACGGGCAGGTCGGGGGATGTGCTCATGGCGTGTCTCCTTCGGACGGTGGCCGGTCAAATGATAAGTATGCTTATCATATGCGTGCTGCTAACATGGGTCAACAGGTTGCACCTGATGGCGCCCGCTGCGCCGACCGACGGCATGAACACCCCGCCTGCGACATCCATCGACATCGACGAACAGCCCGGCCATGCGATCCGTCGCCTGCACCAGATTTCGGTCGGCATCTTCCTGCAGGAGGTCGGTGAGCTGGGTGTGACGCCGGTGCAGTACGCCGCGCTGCAGACGGTGGCCAACCAGCCGGGCATCGACCAGCGCACGCTGGCCCGTGCCATCGCGCTGGATGCATCCACCACCGGTGGCGTGGTCGACCGCCTCGAGACGCGCGGCTGGCTGCTGCGCCGCACCTCGGCGTCCGACCGGCGCTCGCGCGAGCTGGAGCTGACGCCAGCGGGGCTGCAGGCCCTGGGGCAGGTGGTGCCGGCGATGCTGCGGGCCCAGCAGCAGATCCTGGCGCCCCTGAGCGAAGACGAGCGTCGAACGTTCATGCGCATGCTCGGCCGGCTGGTGACCGAAAACAACGCCCTGAGCCGCGCGCCCAGCGATGCGGCGCTGCGCTGACGGCCCGTAACCGCCCTGTAACAGGTTTCGCCGATAATTGAAACCAAATTACAGTGCGGCCGTCTGCGGCCGCGCCATCCAGTCCGGAGAACCCCCTTCATGCCGCAGCGCGCCACCAAGATCGTCGCCACCCTGGGTCCTGCCTCGAGCGACCCGCAACTGCTGGAGGCCATGATCCGGGCCGGCGTCAACGTGGTGCGGCTGAACTTCTCGCACGGCACGGCGCAGGACCACATCGACCGCGCCGCCCTGGTGCGCGAGGCCGCACAGCGGGCCGGCCGCGAGGTCGGCATCATGGCCGACCTGCAGGGGCCCAAGATCCGTGTCGGCAAGTTCGCCGCAGGCAAGGTCATTCTCGAGCCGGGACAGGCCTTCGTGCTGGATGCCGCGCGCACCGCGCCGGGCGACCAGGGCGGCGTCGGCCTGGACTACAAGGAACTGCCGCGCGACGTGCGCGCCGGCGACACCCTGCTGCTCAACGACGGGCTGATCGTGCTCACGGTGGACCGGGTGGCGGGCGCGGCGGTGCACACCACCGTGCGGCTCGGCGGCGAGCTGTCCAACAACAAGGGCATCAACAAGCAGGGCGGGGGGCTCACGGCACCCGCGCTGACCGCCAAGGACATGGAGGACATCAAGACCGCCATGGGATTGCAGGCCGACTACGTGGCGGTCAGCTTCCCGAAGAACGCGACCGACATGGAACTGGCGCGCCAGCTGTGCAACATGGCCGCCGCTCCCTACGGACACAGGCCGGGCCTCATCGCCAAGATCGAGCGCGCCGAGGCCATCCCCGAGCTGGAGAACATCCTGCGCGTCTCGGACGGCATCATGGTGGCGCGCGGCGACCTGGCCGTGGAGGTCGGCAACGCCTCGGTTCCCGGCCTGCAGAAGCACATGATCAAGCTGGCCCGCCAGATGGACAAGGTGGTCATCACCGCCACCCAGATGATGGAGAGCATGATCGTCAACCCGGTGCCCACCCGGGCCGAGGTGTCCGACGTGGCCAACGCGGTGCTCGACGGCACCGACGCGGTGATGCTCAGTGCCGAGACCGCGGCCGGCAAGTACCCGCTGGAGACGGTGCAGCAGATGGCGGCCATCTGCCAGGAGGCGGAGAAAACCGACCACGACCCGCTGGAGGACGACTTCGTCGGCGAGACCTTCAAGCGCATCGACCACGCCATCGCCATGGGCGCCCTGTTCACCGCCCACCACCTCAAGGCCAAGGCCATCGTGGCGCTGACCGAATCCGGCTCGACGGCCCTGTGGATGAGCCGGCACAGCGTGCGCATGCCCATCTTCGCGGTCACCTCCCAGCTGGCCACCCAGCGCAAGATGACGCTCTACCGCAACGTGCGACCCCTGCTGGTGGACACCAGCGCCGACCGCGACACCGCCCTGGCCGACGCCGAGGCCGACCTCAAGCGCCGCGGTGTCATGCAAAGCGGCGACGTCTACGCCATCACCGTGGGCGAGCCCATGGGCACCCCCGGCGGCACCAATACCCTCAAGATCTGCCGGGCTGCCTGAGGCGCCGTCCTGCCGCAGACCGCCCTTCGTGGCGTAATCCGGCCATGGATCCGATCGACGGCCGTCCGACCCGGCGCCTCTGGCTGGCCGGCCTGGGCCTGCTGCCTTTGCTGCAGGCCTGCTCGCCGCTGCGGCTGGTCAACGCCACGGTGCCCGACGACACCCACCGGCTGCTGCCACAGCAGTCCTACGGCGAGCACGGGCGCCAGCGCGCCGACGTCTACCTGCCCAGGGAACTGCCCAGGGCCGACGGCGGCGCCGTCCCCATGGTGCTCTTCTTCTATGGCGGATCCTGGCAGAACGGGCGGCGCGAGGACTACCGCTTCGTCGGCGAGGCGCTGGCCTCGCGCGGCATCGTCACGGTGGTCGCCGACTACCGCCTGAGCCCCCAGGTGCAGTACCCGGCGTTCCTCGAGGACGGGGCGCTGGCGCTGCGCTGGGCGCTGGAGCGGTCCGTCGGCTGGGGTGCGGACCCGCGCCGGGTCTACCTCATGGGCCACAGCGCCGGCGCCTATAACGCGGCCATGCTGGCGCTGGACCCCCGCTGGCTGGGAGCGCAAGGCCTCTCGCCCGCGGTGCTGGCCGGATGGATCGGCCTGGCCGGCCCCTACGACTTCCTGCCCATCATCGCCACCGGGGTACGCCGGGCCTTTGGCTGGCCGGACACCCCCGCCGACTCCCAGCCCCTCTACCACGCCCGCCGGCCCGGCGTGCGCAACCTGCCGCACCGCGTGCTGCTGCTGGCGGCGCGGGAAGACCGGCTGGTCGACCCGCAGCGCAACACCGTCGGCCTGGCCCGGGCCCTGAGGCAGCAGGGCCTGCCGGTGCAGGCCGAACTGCTGGACGGCGTCGGTCACGCCACCCTGATCGGGGCGCTGGCGCCGCCGCTGCGCAGCCAGGCACCGGTACTGGACCGGCTGACGGCTTTCCTGGCGGCCGGCACCGCGTAAAATTCCGGGTTACAACGCGGTTACCAAACCGGCCCGGGCCGGTTGCCCGAGCCGCCAGCTGCGAGGCCCCAGACGGCCCGACCCACCGGTTTCCCAGTCACACCTCAGGAGAATCTCCATGGCGCTCGTTTCCATGCGCGAACTGCTCGACCACGCCGCCGCCAACGGCTATGGCATTCCCGCGTTCAACGTCAACAACCTGGAACAGGTGCAGGCCGTCATGGCCGCCGCCGACGAGGTCGGCGCACCCGTCATCCTGCAGGCCTCGGCCGGCGCCCGCAAATACGCCGGCGAGAGCTTCATCAAGCACCTGATCCAGGCCGCCACCGAAGCCTACCCCCACATCCCCCTGGTCATGCACCAGGACCACGGCACCAGCCCCAAGGTCTGCCAGGGCGCGCTCGACCTGGGCTTCGGCTCGGTCATGATGGATGGCTCGCTGATGGAAGACGGCAAGACCCCGGCCAGCTTCGACTACAACGTGGATGTCACCCGCACCGTGGTCGAGATGGCCCACAAGGTCGGTGC
>SBFS01000305.1 GCA_006227825.1 Burkholderiales bacterium
ACGGTCAGCACGCCCGTGTAGCCGTAGAGATGGTGGTGTGCGATCTCCCCCCCGGCAAAGAAGCCGACCAGGGGCACATCGCCCAGGGCCCGGCGCACGATCTGCAGCTCGGCCCCGGGCGATCCGAAATGCGGTCCGCCCCGTCCGGAACAGCTGACATAGACGGCGCCGGCGATGCGCCCGGCCACATCGGCAGGCAGTTCGGCGGCATGCCCGTGCATCGTGTCGCCCATGGCCATGTCATGCAGCTGGGGCTCCAGCTCTTCGCGGATCTCGGCGCAGATCCGGACCAGGTCGGCCCGGGCTGCCTGCACATGGCGCTCGCACAGGGCCAGCCGGCTGCCCACCGGCACCTGATCGGCCACCGCGACACCATGGCGTGCCGGGTCCAGACCCACGATGTGGCGAACCAGCACTTCCGGCCCGAACTGGCCGCGCTGTTCGCGCGCCAGGGCACCGGCGCCGGAACCCTCATGGCCAGGCAGCGTCAGGCCGACGAGCGTGCGGCGCAGCCGCTCGATGACCTCCTGCGGACGTTCGAGGGAGACCCCCAGCGTGTCGAGGACGAGGTCAAGGGCGGGCTGCTCGTCGAGCGCCAGCACGACGTTCCCCTCGGAAGCGGTCACGATGAAGGCCGGCGCCAGCGGCTGAGCGCCCTGCGTGACCCGGGAGACCAGGCCCACGCGCGGACCGAAGGCCACCCCGCTGAGGCCGCCATGGAACACCCCCCCGGCCCCGCCCTGCCCGCGCAGGTTGCCGCCGCTGCCGACCGCAAACTGCACAGTGGGCCCCCGGCTGGCGCTCAGACCGCCAAACAGGTAGCCACTGCCCGTGCGATCGGCGACCTCGGCGATCAGGTCGGCCAGCTCGGGCGTCTGTCCGTCCGCGTGAACCAGGGCCGTGTGGGCCTCGAAGCCATCGCTGCGCCCGCTGGCCGGCAGCGGCGCAACGCCGCTGAACACGCGGTACTGGTCAGGAGCGAGATCGCAGAGCATCACGCACAGGGCCGGCTCGTCGAAGTACTCGACCCCGCTGGCCGCCACGCCGATGCCGACGGTGCCCACCCAGTCGGTCACCTCGCGCAACTCGTCGCCCAGGAACGCCAGGATCTCCTCGGCCTGCCGCGCATAGTGGTCGGTGATGTAGAGCAGACCGAGCGAAGGCGCGCGGGCGTGGTCCGGCAGGGCCATCTGGGCCCGCAACTGGGCCAGCACCAGAGCCGCCGCCATGCGCCACTGGGGATGGGTGGCATGACCGCAGGGAAAGCGCAGCAGGGGTCGGGCTGCGGATGTCATCGGCTTCGGCGGCGGGGCGCAGTCGCCGGGCGCTTGGCACGGGCGGCCGGCTTGGTCGCGGTCTTGCGGGACGGCGGGGCGCTGTCGGCGGCGGGTGCCTTGCGGGCAGGCGTGGCCCGTCCGGCCGGGGCAGGTGCGGGAGCGCCTCCCAGGAAACCCGGGACCTGGAACAGCCCGCCGGGCATCGGCCACTCGCCACCCTTGAGCGCAGGCGCAGGCGCCGGTGCGGGCACGGCCGTCCTGCGGGTCGACGCGGTGGCCTTGCGCGGCGCACGCGCAGCAGGACGGGGCGACGCCTGGGCCTGGCCGGCCTTCGCTGCAGACTTGCCCCCCACACCTCGGGTGACCTTTCCGACGACGCCCGTGGCCGTCCTGACCGCCTGCTCGGTCAGCCCGCTGGCCATCTGCCGGGTGGTGTCAAGCGTGGTCTGTCGCGCCACATCCTTCAGGGCATTCGCTGCGATGCCCTGGAACTGCTGGGTCAAGGCGCCCCACCAGTGCATCGGGTCGACGACGCCGGCCGCCTGCGCCGGCACGGCCGGTGCCGCGCCCTTGGCGCTGCGTGGCTTGCGTGGCCTGGCAGCCTTCTTGGGTGCAGCCACGGGTGCCGCCGCACCCGCCGGGTTGGCGCCATAGGTGCGCGGCGGGATCTCCAGGCCGGCGAAACGCGGCACGGTGGCGGCCGCGGCCAGCCCGGATGGCGCCTCGGCGGGTGACCTGCCGGTGAACCCGGCCACCGTGTCGGCGGCCTTGAGCTTGAGCGCGTTGGCCACGTCGCCCAGGCTGAAGTTCATGGTCTGCAGCGTGGCCAGCGTCATCTTCTGGACTTCGAGGGCCTGGATGGTGGCCCCGAGCGCCTTGGCGTTCTGGTCAAGCCAGAAATGGACCGCCTTGAGCTCCTCGATGCGCTTCTCCAGGTCTTCGACGTTGAAGGTCGGCGCCACCCAGTTGCCCAGGTTGGGCAGCTGGGGGATGCTCTTGCCGAGCCCCTGCGCGACACCATCGGCCGCCTGTCCGGCCAGATTCTGCAGGAAATCGAAACCGGGCACGAATTTGCCGAAACCGCTGCCGGATGTCTCGCTCATGGCTTTCTCCTGGTGTTGCGCCTCTGCATGGATGCCGCCACCCGGGTTGGGGACTTCAGCCGTCCACGCCGTACCTCGGAGGCCGGCGCTCCCTCAAGGATGCCACACCTTCACGCACATCGGGACCGGCAAAACCCATGAATTCGAGGGCGAGGGAGGTGTCGAATGCGGGACCGGCCTGGCGCAGCCAGTTGTTGAGCGAGTACTTGGTCCAGCGGATGGCCGTCTGGCTGCCGGCGGCCAGACGGTCGGCCACCTCGTAGGCCTTGTCCAGCAGGGCCTCGTCGTCCACGGCCAGGGACACCAGGCCGATGCGCTCGGCTTCCTCGCCGCTGATGGGGTCGCACAACATCAGGTAGTACTTGGCCTTGGCCATCCCGCACAGCAGGGGCCAGACAATGGCGGCGTGGTCACCGGCAGCCACGCCCAGGCGCGTGTGGCCGTCGACGATCTTCGCACTCCTGGCGGCGATCGAGATGTCGGCCAGCAGGCCGGCCACCAGCCCCGCACCCACGGCCGGTCCGTGCATGGCGCTGACGATGGGCTTGTCGCAGTTGATCACGTTGTAGACCAGGTCGCGCGCCTCTTTCCAGACGCGGGTGCGCACCTCGAAGTCGGTTGCCATGTCCTGCACCAGGGCCAGATCGCCACCGCCGGAAAAGCCCATGCCGCTGCCACGAAGAACGGCCGCCCGCACGCTGTCGTCGCGTCCCACGTCGCGCCAGATCTCGGACAGCTCCCAATGCCCCTCGTGGCCGGCCGTCGGCAGCTTGCCGTTGCCGCCCGGACCATCGGCACGCATGCGGATGTCGAGCACAGAGGGCAGGCCATTGACGGCCGGCCCACGGCGGGTGATGTCCAGGGTCTGGTAGCGGCTGTAGTCCGGGGCGGGCATGACGTCTCCTAGGTTCATGGCAGATGGGAAGGCTGCCGCCGATTGTGCTTGACATGCGTCAAGCTACCATCGCGATCGCACATGCAAGATGATGTCATGTACGAGAGATTGACGGTTTCTTGAAAAATCGCAGGAGAAAGTGGATGAGCCAGAACATTTCCGATACTTTTGCCGCCCAGTTGCAGGCCATGCGTGCCGACCTGCTGGCGCAGTTGCGCGCCCAGCGGGGCGGGCGGATCGGCAGGGCCGAGGCGGCCGCCCAGGCGCGCGAGGAAGCCAGCGACGACTGGGCCCAGGCCGACGCGGAGCGCGACCTGGCCTTCGCGCTGGAGGAGCGCGAGTCGGCCGAGCTGGTGGCGATCGACGAGGCGCTCAAGCGGGTTGCCGATGGCAGTTACGGCCTGTGCGTGGACTGTGGCGTCCCGATCGCCACGGCCCGCCTGCATGCCAACCCGACCGCCATGCGCTGCGTCGACTGCCAGGGCCGGCTGGAGAAGGCGGGCGGAGGTGTCAGCGCGCCCAGCCTCTGATGGCATTCGCAGTCGTGCCGCGTGGTCATGGCGCCGGCGTGTTTGCCTTATGCTGACGGCATGGACGAGTCGACCCACCCTGAACTGAGCACACCCAGCCTCTTTCACCTGGCCATCCACGTGACCGACCTGGAGCAGGCCCGTCGTTTCTATGGCGACGTGCTCGGCTGCCGGGAAGGACGAAGCACGGACAGCTGGGTCGATTTCGATTTCTTCGGCCACCAGCTGTCGCTGCACCTGGGCGAACCCATCCGGACCACGCGGACAGGGCGCGTGGGCGAGCACCTGGTGCCGATGCCGCACTTCGGCCTCGTGCTGTTGCTGCCCCAGTGGCAGGCCCTGGCGCGCCGGCTGGAGAAAGCCGGCATCGAGTTCGTGCTGCGCCCGCAGGTCCGCTTCGAGGGCCAGCCGGGTGAGCAATGGACCATGTTTTTCTGCGATCCCAGCGGCAACCCGCTGGAGGTCAAGGGTTTCGCATCGGCCGAAGGCATCTACGCCCACTGAGCCAGCACCCGGCGCCGCCCAATCCGGCCCGCAGGACGACAGACGGTCGCCTGGGCGGTCCCGGTGACCTGTTCCAGGAACGCTTTGCCTCCTAGCATGGAGCCAGCGATCTGCTGTCATTGGGAGTTTCCGTGGTCCGGCGCGTCCAGCTCCGGGCCACCGTTTTTTTTGGGGTCACGCCATGGCTGCGCCTCTTGCTCCCGCTGCGCTCAACCGCCGCCGTTTCACCGGTGCCATGTCCCTGCGCCAGCCGTTCAACCGCAGGGCCTTCCACCTGCGGGCCTCCTGCAACGACGTGACCGAGCTGATCGCGCGGCAGCTGACCAGCCCGGGTCTCAAGCGGATCGCGTTCTTCCACCAGAACGATGCCCATGGCCGGACCCGCCTGGGCGTTCAGTCCAGACCAACCAAGTGGCGTCCGGTTTTGCCGAGCTGTCCACGATCACGTCGGACGGCCGCATCCGGACCTGAGGTGCGGCGCCAGCAGGGGTGGAGTCAGCCCGGCTGTGCCGGCAGAAGGGGCGCGATCACCTGATCGATGGCGCCGAACACGCTCTGACCGTCGCGGCCCTTCATCTCGATGCGGATGCTGTCGCCGAACTTCATGTAGCCCGTGGTGGCCTGGCCGTCCTGCAGGGTCTCGATGGCCCGTTTCTCGGCGATGCAGGAACACCCCTTGGGCCAGTGCGGCCGTCCGTCCTTTTCCTCCGCCTGGTTGCTGACCGTGCCCGAGCCGACGATGCTGCCTGCGCGCACGTTGCGGGTGCGGGCCATGTGGGCGATCAGCTGCCCGAAGTGGAAAACCATCTCGGGACCGGCCTCGCACAGGCCGATCCGCCGGCCATTCCAGGTGCTCTGCAGCGTCAGGTGCACACGCCCGCCCTGCCAGGCATCACCCAGCTCGTCCGGCGTGACCGCGACCGGGCTGAAGGCGGTGGCGGGCTTGCTCTGGAAGAAACCGAAGCCCTTGGCCAGCTCGGCCGGCACCAGGTTGCGCAGGCTGACATCGTTGGCCAGCATCAGCAGGCGGACGCTCTCGAGCGCCTGCTCGGGCGACGCACCCATGGGCACATCGCCGGTGATCACCGCGATCTCGGCCTCGAAGTCGATACCGTGGTCCTCGCTGGCCACCACCACCGGATCACAGGGACCGAGCAGGTCGTCGCTGGCGCCCTGGTACATCAGCGGCTCCTCGAAAAACCCGGCGGGCATCCCGGCACCGCGCGCCGCCCGCACCAGTTCGACATGGTTGAGATAGGCCGAGCCGTCGGCCCACTGGTAGGCACGCGGCAGCGGCGCCATGCACATCGCGGGCTCGAAGGGAAAGGCATGGCGCGCCTTGCCCTGGTTGAGGGTCAGGTAGAGGTCTTCGAGCTGGGGCGCCAGGAAGTTCCAGTCGTCCAGCACCTGCTGCAGCCGGTGTGCGATGCCGGTCGCATAATGTGCGGTGGACAGGTCACGCGAGACCACGACCAGTTGGCCATCCCGCGATCCGTCCCTGTAGGTGGCAAGTTTCATGTGTTCTCCTGCTGTCGATCCAGTCGCCTGCGCTGTCTGCCCCCTATTTCACCATGGCCGCCCCGTCCGACATCCGCCACACCTTTTCGCACACCGAAGCCGCCGACCATGCCGAGGAAGAGGCGCCGTCGCGCGCCGGCATCCAGTCGGTCGAGGTGGGGTTCGAGCTGCTCAACGTGATGGCCGAGGCCACAGGGCCGATGATGCTTCGTGACCTGGCCGCTGCGGCCGGCATGAGCGCGGCCAAGGCCCACCGCTACCTGGTGAGCTTCCAGCGGATGGGACTGGTGGCACAGGATGCGGTCAGCACGCGCTATGACCTGGGCCCTGCTGCGCTTCGCATCGGACTGGCCAGCCTCAGCCGGATAGACGCGGTGCGTCTGGCGCGGGAACGCGTGCCCGCCCTGCTGTCTGAAACCGGCCATGTGCTGGCCATCGCCGTGTGGGGCAACCATGGCCCCACCATGGTTCACTGGGCAGAGGCACCGAAGTCTGCGCCGGTGACCCTGCGGCTCGGTGATGTGATGCCCCTGCTCACCTCCGCCACCGGACGGTGCTTTGCCGCGTTCATGGGCCAGGAGGGCCGCGATGCCGAGCGGGTACAGCCCATGATCCGCGAGGAACTGGCCAGAATCGCGAAGCTGCCCCAGAACGGGATGCCTCTGCAGGATGTCCCGCGCAACCTGGCGGAGGTTCAGGACATGCTCCGGGACACGCGACGGCACGGCATGGCCCGCGTGGTGCACAGCATGGTTCCGGGCATCTGCGGATTCTGTGCGCCGGTGTTCGACGCCCAGGGGCACTTGGTGCTGGGTCTGGTGGTGCTCGGTTCGGTGGCCACCCTGGACACGGCCTGGGACGGAGCGCCCGCCACCGCCGTGCTGCGTTGCGCCCGCCGCCTCAGCGCAGACCTGGGCTTCGTCGAACGCAGATGAGCCATCGCGACCGCCGGACCGGCCCAGGGATGCACAGGCACCGGCTCGGTCCGCTCACCCGTCTGGGGCTGGCGCTGTGCCTGCTGTGGTCGACCGCACTGACGGTCCCGGGCCACGCACGCACCCCGGAGCATCCGGACGCCGCCAAGACGCCCCTGCCGATGCTGCGCACGGCGGTTCTTGCGCCCGCCTCCCCTCCGGACAGCCGGCGCCTCGAGTACGACATCCTTGGCAACGCCGGGCGGGCGAAATACCGCGCCAGCGGCGTCCTGGACTGGAGGCACCAGGGCTCGACCTACGAGGCGCAGATGCGCATCAGTGCCTTTCTGGTGGGCAGCCGCATCCAGCGCAGCACCGGCAGGCTGGACAGCACCGGTCTTCACCCGGACCGCTTCGTCGACACCAGTCGACGCGAGCGTGAAGCCCGCTTCGGCGAGGTGCCGGGCCGGATCACCTACTCGGGCAGCGACCGTCAGGACGCGCTGCGACCTGGCGCCCAGGACCGGCTGAGCGTGCTGCTGCAGCTGGCCTCGCGGCTCAACGCCGGCACGCCGGTCAGTGGTCAGCGCCTGGAGATGCAGGTCGCCGGCGCCACCGGGGCCGAGTCCTGGGAGTTCGAGGTGGTCGGCCGCGAACAGGTGGACGTGCCGGCCGGCGTATTCCCGGCCTGGCATGTCAGGCGTGTGGCGCGCCACACGGACGACACGGGGCTGTCTGTCTGGCTGGCACCGGAGCTTCAGCACCTGCCGGTCCGCGTGGTCCTGCGCGAGCCAGACGGCGACCGGATCGAGCAGGGCCTGCGCAGTCGGCCCTGAGCAGCCATCGCGCGGGCGCCGGGTGTCTCCAAATCGGTACAGCCCTTGATTTTTCCCCGGATGAACCCAGCTTCTGCCCTATCGGATTGCAGAATCCGGCCCTTTTGCCGATATAAGGAAAGTCAGCGTTCAGGTTATTCCATTTGAAGGACATTTCAGTCATGCACATGCTCTACGACTCGGATTCCTTTGCGGTGGTCCACATCCTGGCCAATGCCCCGATGGACGGGGATGCGCGCGAAGCCAGCGGACCGCAGATCCCCCGACATGGCTTCGAGATCGTCGACAAGCGTTCGGGCAAAGAGGTGTACCTCGACGGTTCATGGGCGGAGATGTTCCAGTCCCAGATACAGGCCTGGCAGCAGAACACCCCGTCGCAGGAGGAAGTGGAAGACACCCTGGAAGGCTACGCCACACTGGCCCAGATGCCTGTGGTGATGCACTGACACGGGTGTGCGGGCGGGCAGGCCGCCTGCCGACGTCCGAGGCCTGCAGAGCGGGTGTGAAACGCGCGCCTGCCCGCTTCGCGCCCGCGCACCAAAGCGCGTAGTATCGGCACATGCCAAGCAGTTTCCGCCCGAGTGCGAGCGCCGCGATCCTGGCCGTGGCCGTGTGGCTGGGAGGTTGCCAGGGCGGACCGGCCGCCATGGCCACACCAGACAGCGCCCGGGAACCAGACGCCGTGGCGATCGCCGCCTTGCCGCCGCATCCTCTCTGGCTGCTGGGCGAGCAGCACGATGCACCAGCGCACCAGAGCCTGCAGAAGGACGTGGTGCGAACCCTGGCGGCTCAGGGTCGCCTGGCGGCGCTGGTGATCGAGATGGCCGAAGCCGGACGGGACACCGGCGGCCTGGGCCAGGATGCCCCGGAGGCGCGCGTGCGCGAGGCACTGGGATGGACCGCGGACCGCGGTGGCTGGCCCTGGGATACCTACCGGGACGCGATCATGGCTGCGGTCAAAGCCGGCGTGGCCGTCCACGGCGGCAACCTGCCGCGTCCCCGCCAGCGCGAGGTCATGGCCGACGCAAGCCTGGACCGGACGCTGGACCACGACAGCCTGGTTCGCCAGCAGGCCCTGGTTCGCGACGGGCACTGCGGCCTGCTGCCCGAAAGCCAGATTGCACCCATGACCCGCATCCAGCTGGCGCGCGACCGGTCCATGGCACAACAGGCACAGCGGCTGGTGCAGCCGGGCAAGACCGTGCTGCTGATCGCCGGCAACGAGCATGTGCGCCGTGACCTGGGTGTACCGCGTCACCTGGACCCGGCACTGCCCCTGCTGGTGCTGCAGGCGCGCAGCCGCCCGCACAACCCGTCCGTGACGGACGGCCAGGCGCCCGGCCCTGCACCGCAGGCCGACTTCACCTGGCTGACCGAGCCGGTGCCCGAGCGCGACTACTGTGGCGAGCTGCGCCGGCAGCTCGCCCGTTGACCGGGGGCCCGGGCGAAACCGGGCCGTGGCCGCGGTGAGCGCAGGCCCCCGACTGCCGGACACGGTGCCATCCTGCGACAATCGGCGCCATGCAGCACACCTACGTCCTGACCCTTTCCTGCCCTGACCGGCCCGGCATCGTCCACGCCGTCTCGGGTTTCCTGCTGGAGCACGGCGGCAACATCGAGGAAGCGGCCCAGTACAACGACCACGACACCGGCCTGTTCTTCATGCGGGTGCAGTTCACCTGCGCACAGCTGACCCATGAAGACCTGCGCACCCACCTCAGACTGTTCGCCGAGCCGTTCGGCATGCAGTGGGGACTGCATCCGCTGGCCGAGCCCATGAAGACCGTGATCTTCGTCAGCAAGGAAGGCCACTGCCTCAACGACCTGCTGTTCCGCTGGAAGAGCGGCCTGCTGCGCCTGGACATCCGCGCCATCATCAGCAACCACCGCGACTTCTACCAGCTCGCGGCCGGCTACAACGTGCCGTTCCACCACATTCCGGTGTCTGCGGCCAGCAAGGCGCAGGCCGAGGAACGGCAACTCGAGATCATCCGCTGCGAAGGTGCCGAGCTGGTGGTGCTGGCGCGCTACATGCAGATCCTCAGCGACAGGCTGTGCCACGCGCTCGCCGGGCAGGCGATCAACATCCACCACAGCTTCCTGCCAAGCTTCAAGGGCGCCAAGCCCTACTACCAGGCGCACGAGCGGGGCGTGAAGCTGATCGGCGCCACCGCCCATTACGTGACCGCCGACCTGGACGAAGGCCCGATCATCGAGCAGGACGTGGCCCGGGTGGACCACACAGACACGGTCGAGGACCTGACCGCGGTCGGACGCGACACCGAAAGCCAGGTGCTGGCACGCGCCGTCAAGTGGCACAGCGAGCACCGCGTTCTGCTCAACGGACACAAGACGGTGGTGTTCAGATGATCCGGGCAGGGGGCCGCTCGATGCCTGCAACGCGCAGCCCCGGCGGGTCGCGGGTCCCGCAGCGCCGGAACATGGGGGCCGAGGGTTAATGACCATCCGCATTCCGCCGATCCAGTGCCTGCTGACATTCGAGGCTCTGGCGCGCCTGCGCAGCGTGACCCAGACGGCCGATGAACTGTGCGTCACGCCCAGCGCCGTCAGCCACCGCATCAAGCAGCTCGAACAGATCCTGGGCACCAAGCTGTTCGGGCGCGCCGATTTTTCCCTGACGACCGAGGGGATCGAGTACCTGGCCCATGTGCGCGAGGGCCTGGCGACCCTGCAGAAGTTCCCCAGCCAGACCGTCTCGCCGGGCCGGCGCAAGCTGCGCCTGGCCGTCACGCCCACATTCGCACGCTCGATCCTGCTGCCGCGGCTCAAGCAGTTCTCCGACGCCTACCCCGAGATCGACCTGACGTTGCAGGTGAGCATCCCGCTGCTGGACGTGGTGGCCGAGGATGCCGACCTCATGGTCCGCTTCGGCACCGGGCGCTATGCCGATGTGGAGCACATCTGCCTGGTCAAGGACGAGGTCACCCCCATGGCCTCGCCCGGTTTTGCGCGCGAGCACGGACCGTTCGACAGGTCGGAGGACCTGGAGGGCCTGCCGCTGCTGCGCAGCCCCCTGGAGCCCTGGCGCACCTGGTTCGCAGCCCACGACCTTGACTGGCCCGAGCCGGGCGACGGCTCGCAGTTCAACGACATCGGCCTGATGTGCGACGCCGCTGCCGCCGGCATGGGCGTCGCACTGCTGCGCCTGAAGCTGGCCGCTCCCTGGCTGGAAAACGGCACCCTGGTGCCGCTGTACCCGCGCCGTGTGCCGAGCCCGCACGCACACTACCTGTGCTGGCGGACCGGCACGATGGACCGCTGGGAGTGCGCCGCCTTCGCCGAGTGGCTGAAGAAAAGCCTCGGCTGACACCGAACCGGCTGCGGCCCACCCCTGCGGGCCCCGGCAGCAGGGGCCACGCGCAAGGGGGTACTTACTCGATGTTCAGGCGCTGGCCCGCCAGCGTGGCCTTCTTGGGCAGGGTGAGGGTCAGCACACCGTTCTCGTACCGGGCCTTGGCCTTGTCGTTGTCGATGTCGGCCGCGAGCTGGAAGCTGCGGGCCACCGATCCGTAGTAACGCTCGGTGCGCAGCACCTTCTCGTCCTGCGACTGCCGGTCCTGCTGCTTGATCTCGGCGCGCAGCGTCACGACGGGGCCATCGATCACCACATGGATGTCTTCCTTGGACACCCCGGGAATCTCGGCCTGCACCGTGTAGGCATCGGCCGCCTCCTTGACGTCGATCCGGATCTGGGCGGGCGAGGGCAGCGGATCGCCATGCAGGGGCTTGACGAAGAAACCGGGCGCGACATCCTTGAAGAAGTCGTCAAACAGACCGGAGCGGGAAATCAGACTGTTCATGGAAAACTCTCCTCTGGGTTGGACGAACGGCGGAACGGCCAAGCCTGTTCCTCTGCAAATTACATGGCAACGCGGCCCCGGATTTCAAGACCCCGGGCTTGACCCAGGTCAAGCGCGCTCACGGGAGGCTGAAAGATTCTTCAATGCGCGCGGGGTTTCCTTGTCCTACACTGCGTCGCATGAACACAGCCGCCGCCCCGATGGAAGTGAGCCGTGCCGAGCGCGCCGCCCGGCAGACCGAGGTGGTGCGCGCACTGCAGACTGCCCTGCCCGCGCACACCCTGCTCTGGCAAGCCGAGGACACCGTCCCCTACGAGTGCGACGGCCTGACCGCCTACCGGGAACGGCCGCTGGTCGTTGCGTTGCCCGAGACCGAGGCCCAGGTGTCTGCTGCCCTGAAGATCTGCCACGCGCTGGGTGTGCCGGTGGTGGCGCGCGGAGCGGGCACCGGGCTGTCCGGCGGCGCCACGCCGCACCCCCTGGGCGTCACGCTGTCGCTGGCCAAGTTCAACCGGATCCTGTCCGTCGATCCGCGCTCGCGCACCGCCGTCGTCCAGGCTGGCGTGCGCAATCTGGCCATCAGTGAAGCGGCCGCCCCCCACGGCCTGTACTACGCGCCCGACCCGAGCAGCCAGATCGCCTGCACCATCGGCGGCAACGTGGCCGAGAATTCCGGTGGCGTTCACTGCCTCAAGTACGGCCTGACGGTGCACAACGTGCTGCAGGTGCGCGGCTTCACCATCGAGGGAGAACCGGTCACCTTCGGCGGCCCGGCGCTCGACACGCCGGGCCTGGACCTGCTTTCGCTCGTGATCGGCAGCGAAGGCATGCTGGCCGTGACCACCGAGGTCACCGTCAGGCTGGTGCCCAAGCCCCAGCTGGCGCGGTGCATCATGGCCAGCTTCGACGACGTGCGCAAGGCCGGAGACGCCGTTGCCGCCGTCATTGCAGCGGGCATCATCCCCGCCGGCCTGGAGATGATGGACAAGCCGATGACCGCCGCGGTCGAGGACTTCGTGCACGCCGGCTACGACCTGGATGCCGAGGCCATCCTGCTGTGCGAGAGCGACGGCACACCCGAGGAGGTGGAGGAAGAAGTCGCCCGCATGAGCGAGGTGCTGCGCGGGTGCGGCGCCACCGCCATCGCGGTCAGCAGGGACGAGGCCGAGCGCCTGCGCTTCTGGAGCGGGCGCAAGAACGCCTTTCCTGCCTCCGGGCGCATCAGCCCCGACTACATGTGCATGGACTCGACCATTCCGCGCAAGCGCCTGGCGGACATCCTGCTGGCCATCCAGGAGATGGAGCACAAGTATGGCCTGCGCTGCGCCAACGTGTTCCACGCCGGCGACGGCAACCTGCACCCGCTGATCCTGTTCGACGCCAACGATCCCGAGCAGATGCGCCGCTGCGAGCTTTTCGGCGCCGATATCCTGGAAACCAGCGTGGCAATGGGTGGCACCGTCACCGGCGAGCATGGCGTGGGCGTGGAAAAGCTCAACAGCATGTGCGTCCAGTTCTCGCCCCAGGAAAACCTCCAGATGTTCTCGGTCAAGCGTGCGTTTGACACCAAAGAACTACTGAACCCGGGGAAGGTGATTCCGACCCTGCAACGATGTGCTGAATACGGCAAGATGCTGGTGCGTGGGGGGCGCCTGGCATTCCCCGAACTGCCCCGGTTCTGAAGGTCAAATATCACATTGCCTTGACGTCACACTGGGGTAAAGTGGCAGTCGATGAATGCCGCCCCGTCCCAGCACAAGCTGACCGCAAGCACCCCCGAGGGCGCATCGCCGCACGCGCGCGAGCTTGCGCTCGAGAGTGAGCTCGAGGTCCTGCGGGCGGAGAACGAGCACCTCAGGCGCCGCCTGCAGATGCGGACGGTGGCGTCGTCCGAGCCGGATGCCGAGTGGCAGCCGGACCGGCCACAGCTTCTGCCCTCCCACCGCCAGGCCATGGCCCGGGCCGACAATGCCCGACTGGAGTTCGAGGCGCTGTACGAGGCCCTGGCCAGCGTCTTTCCCACCGGAACCTTCCGCATCGATGCGCAGGGCGTGCTGACCGATGTCGACGAACGCCTCTGCCTGATCTTCGGCCTGGCCAGGCACGAATTCACCGGCTTCGGCTGGCTGCAGCGCGTCCACCCGGATGACCGCGAACGGGTGCGCCTGCACTGGGGCCGGGCGGTCCAGATCGATGAAGGCAGCAGCGCCGAGTTCCGCCTGATCATGCCGGACGGCCGGCAGAGCCACGTGGTCACCCGCAGCGTGCCCCGCTTCGACGGCGAGGGTCGCCTGACCGGCCACCTGGGCTTCGTGCAGGACATCAGCCATGTGCGGGACCTCGAAGCCGACCTGCAGCTCAAGGAAGAGCTCAACCGGCAGATCATCGCCAACAGCCCGGATTGCACCAAGGTGCTCAGCCTGCGTGGCGAGCTGCTGCAGATGACGGCCCAGGGCTGCCGGCTGGTCGAGGTCGACGACTTCGAGCAGGTGCGCGGACAGGACTGGTCCGGCTGGTGGCCAGCCGAGGGCCAGGCGGTGGCCCGCCAGGCGATCGCCACCGCCGCTGCCGGCCAGAGCGGGCGCTTCATTGCGCTGGGCGTCACCTTCAAGGGCACCCCCAAATGGTGGGACACCGTCGTTGCGCCCATTCGCGACAGCAAGGGACAGATCTCGCTGCTGCTGGCGGTCTCGCGCGACATCACCGAACAGCACCACCAGCAGCAGGAGCTGGCCCGGCTCAACGCCGAGCTCGAGAGCCGCGTCGCCTCACGCACCGCCGAGCTTGACCGGGTGAACGCCGAGTTGCGCGAGGCGCTGGCCTCCCACCGAAAGCTCTACGACGAGGCACCCTGCGGCTACCACTCCCTGGACGCCAACGGCACCATCGTCATGATCAACCAGACGGAGGCCGGCTGGCTGGGCTTTGCCAAGGAAGAGCTGGTGGGCAAGCGCCAGTTCAGGGAGCTCGTGCTTCCCGAGTTCCGCGAGCTGTGCCGGGAACGGCTGTCAGCGATGAAGCGCGGCGAGACGCTGCCCCCGGTGGAACTGGGTCTGCGGCGCCACGACGGGGGCGAGTTGCACGTTCTCCTGATCAGCACGCCCATTCTCGACGAGCAGGGACGGTTCGTCCGCACCAACTCGACGATGATCGACATCACCGAGCGCAAGCAGGCCGAGATGGCCCTGGCCGCCCAGAGCAGCTTTGTCCAGCACACGCTGGACCATGTGCCGGTGCAGCTGGCCTTCTTCGACACCGGGCTGATCTGCCGCTTCGCCAAC
>SBFS01000223.1 GCA_006227825.1 Burkholderiales bacterium
TAGTTCATGTCGGCGTGGTACCAGTGGTTCATGGCCGCGCCGATGATGACCATGGACTTGCCATGCGTCTTGTCGGCGTTGTCGGCGAACTGGCGCGCCACGGTCACGACCTGGTCACGCGGCACACCGGTGATGGATTCCTGCCAGGCCGGGGTGTAGGGTGCGTTGTCGTCGAAGTTCCTGGCGCCGCTGCCCAGGCCCCGGTCGATGCCGTACTGGGCCACCTGCAGGTCGAACACGGTGGCGACCATGGCGTGGCGTTCCTCGCCGGCCTTGCCCAGCCGCAGCTTGACCGCGGGCACCTTCACGCGATTCACGTCACCCACTGCCGCGTTCGACGGGAAGTTCGGCACCTGCTGGCCGCCGAAGTAGGGGAAACCGACGTCGACGACCTCGTGTGCCTGCTCGCCATCTTCGAGCACCGACAGCTTGAGCCTGACCTCTTCGCCGTCACGCGCCTCCCTGGACTCCAGATTCCACTTGCCGGCGTCCTCGCGGCCTTCCGGGCCCCAGCGGAAACCGATGGAGCCGTTGGGCAGAACCGCCTTGCCGGCGGTGTCGAAGGCCACCGTCTTCCACTCGGGGTTGTTGTCCTGGCCGAGCTTGCCGTTGAAGTCGCTGGCGCGCAGGTAGCGGTCCGGCACCAGGGTGGTGCTGCCGTCGGGCAGGGTCTGCTCCTTGAGCATCACCAGCAGGGGCAGGTCGGTGTAGCGGCGGGCGTAGTCGTCAAAGTAGCTGCTGCGCTGGCCGCCGTCGGGGAAGTAGAAGTCCTTGAGCACCACATGACCCATCGCCATGGCCAGGGCGGCGTCCGTACCCTGCTTGGGGTGCAGCCACAGGTCCGAGAGCTTGGCCACTTCCGAGTAGTCGGGCGTCACGGCCACCGTCTTGGTGCCCTTGTAGCGCACCTCGGTGAAGAAGTGGGCGTCGGGCGTGCGGGTCTGGGGCACGTTGGAGCCCCAGGCGATGATGTAGCTGGAGTTGTACCAGTCGGCCGATTCGGGCACGTCGGTCTGCTCGCCCCAGATCTGCGGGCTGGCCGGCGGCAGGTCGCAGTACCAGTCGTAGAAGCTCATGCAGACACCACCGATGAGCGAGAGGTAGCGCGAGCCGGCGGCGTAGCTGACCATGGACATGGCCGGGATCGGCGAAAAACCGATGATCCGGTCCGGGCCGTGCTTCTTGATGGTGTAGACGTTGGCGCTGGCGATCAGCTGGTTCACCTCGTCCCAGGAGGAACGCACGAAGCCGCCCATGCCGCGCACCTGCTGGTAGTCCTTGCGCGCGTTCTCGTCCTCGACGATGAGCGCCCAGGCGTCGACCGGCGTCTTGGCCACCTTGAGGGCGGCGCGCCAGCGCTCCAGCAGGCGACCACGCACCATGGGGTACTTGACCCGGTTGGCGCTGTAGAGGTACCAGCTGTAGCTGGCGCCTCGGGCGCAGCCGCGCGGCTCGTGGTTGGGCATGTCCCAGCGGGTGCGGGGGTAGTCGGTCTGCTGGGTTTCCCAGGTGACGATGCCGCCCTTGACGTAGATCTTCCACGAGCAGGAACCGGTGCAGTTCACGCCATGCGTGGAGCGCACGATCTTGTCGTGGGCCCAGCGGTTGCGGTAGGCATCTTCCCAGGTGCGGTCTTCGTTGGTGGTCTGGCCGTGCCCGCCGGAGAAGTTCTCCTTGGGCAGGTTGAAGTGGGTCAGTCGGTCGAGGAAGTGGCTCATGTGGAGTCTCCGGATCGTGGGACGGTCTGCGACGGCGGCCTCAGGGGTTCTTGATCTCCGCGCCCTTGCGCAGATAGAACCACCAGTTGATGACCAGGCAGAGGGCATAGAAGATGGCGAAGCCGTACATGGCGTACTCCGGCGTGCCGGCCTTGATCTGCTGGCCGATCACCACCGGTGCGATGAAGGAGCCATAGGCACCGATGGCCGAGGTCCAGCCCAGCACCGGGCCGGCCTGCTGGCGGTCGAAGATCACGCCGATGGTGCGGAAGGTCGATCCGTTGCCGATGCCGCTGGCGGCAAACAGCACCACGAACAGGGCCATGAAGATGAAGAAATACTGCTCGGGCGTCTGCGACTGGTAGGCCAGCAGCATCACGTAGCCGACGGCGGCAGATGCGACCACCATCACGGCCGAGATGATCTGGGTCACGATGGAGCCGCCCACCTTGTCGGACACCCAGCCACCCAGCGGACGGATCAGGGCGCCGACGAAGGGGCCGATCCAGGCGTAGGTCAGGGCCGAGGGTGCATTCGGGTTCTTCAGGGTGTGGTCCCACATGCCGGTGGCCGGGTCCAGCACGTGCTGGAAGCCGAAGATCACGGTGATCGACAGCGGCAGCGCCATCGAGAAGCCGATGAAGGAGCCGAAGGTGACGATGTACAGCGCCGTCATCGACCAGGTGTGCTTGTTGGCGAAGATGGCGTACTGTTTGCCGATGTTGGCCTTCATCTCGCCGAAGGCGGCCAGCTTCATGAGCAGCACGGTCACCACCACGATCAGGGGCAAGGCCACCCACATGTTGAGCAGCCCCAGGCCGGTCGGTGCGGGCAGGTACAGGTACAGGCCCACCAGGCCGACAATGGCGGTCAGGCCCCACAGGTACAGGATCTTGGCGAAGGCCGCCAGCGTGCCGCCGTAGTTGGGCGAGAGCGGCATCAGGTTGTTCATGCCGAACCAGGCAGCGATGACCAGCGGCACCAGGATGGCGGCCCAGATGAAGCCGGCGTTCTGGATCCAGGTCTCGGTGCCGGCGGTGATCTTGCCCAGCAGCCAGCCCGAGTCCTTGATCAGGGTCATGGATCCGCCACCGAAGGCGCCGAACACCGCGGCGGTCATCGCCAGCGGGATCAGCACCTGCATGGTGGTGACACCGAAGTTGCCCAGGCCGGCATTGAGGCCCAGCGCCGTGCCCTGCTGGCTCTTGGGGTAGAAGCCGCTGATGTTGGACATCGAGCAGGCGAAGTTGCCACCGCCGATGCCCGAGAGGAAGGCGCAGAGCTGGAACACCCACAGCGGCGTGCTCTTGTCCTGCAGGGCCACGCCGGTGATGAAGGCCGGGATGATCAGCAGCGCGCTGGTCAGGAAGATGGTGTTGCGGCCACCCGAGAGGCGGATGAAGAAGGAGGCCGGGATGCGCAGGGTGGCGCCCATCAGGCCGGCGATGGCGGTCAGCGTGAACAGCTCGGCCGGCTTGAACGGAAAGCCGAGGTTGAGCATCTGGACGGTGATGATGCCCCACATCAGCCAGACAGCGAAGCCGATCAGCAGGTTGGGGATGGAGATCCAGAGGTTGCGGGTGGCGATGGCCTTGCCGGTCGTGGCCCAGAAACGCTCGTCCTCCGGACGCCAGTCGGCGATGTCCGCCCTCGAATAGGTTTTCTCCGTGGCCGCCGGGGCGCTGGCGGTACGCAGTGGCTTGGTGCTCATGTGAAGCTCTCCAGGTAAATCGGGTGTGATGCAAGCGACCGCTCGACGGACGTCAGCACAGGCTCGACTGTGCGGCGTGGGCCGTCCGGTGAACATCCTTCAGAGGAACGCCCGGGTCGGGTCTGAAAGACCGATGGCCTGCGGCACGGCATCCTCCGAAAGGAGTAGTCCCGCGGCCACCCGAAAAAAAAGGCCGCGACATGCGCGGCCCGAACGAGGAACGTTGGATGGCGGCCTGGCTCAGCCCTTGGGGACCAGGCCCTGCTTCTCGAGACTCTGCACCAGGGCACGCAGATCGTCGACGCTGCGGAACTTGGCGGTCACGGTCACGCCATCGCCCTTGTCGACCAGTTCGACCTTGTCGCTGCCCCTGAAGACCAGGGCCAGCCGGGCCTGCGCCTCCTTCTTGTGGCGTGCTTCCTCGGCGATCGCCTTGTCGACCGACGAGATCACGTACTCGTCACCGAATCCGCCCTCGGGTTCCTTGAGCCAGAAGAAGCAGGCGATCCAGCTGAGGAAGGCACCGGCCGCGATGATGTAGAAGAAGGTCGACGAGTCCACGAACATGAAGATGAACAGGTAGAACACCGCACCCACGTTGCCGTAGGCGCCGGCCATGCCCGAGATCTGGCCGGTCAGGCGGCGCTTGATCGAGGGGATGATGCCGAAGGTGGCCCCCTCGGCGCCCTGGACGAAGAACGAGCATCCCACGGTGATGGCCACGGCGATCACCAGCGGCCACTTGCTGTTCATCATGCCCATGAGCGCAAAGCCGATCGCAATCCCCAGCATGTAGGCCAGCATCACGAAACGCCGGTTGCCGAAACGGTCGGACACCAGGCCACCCATCGGGCGCGCGAACAGGTTGACGAAGGCGAAGGTCGACGCGATCAGGCCGGCGGCCGCGGCCGTCAGGCCCCAGGTCTCCTCGAAGAACATCGGCAGCATCGACACCACGGCCAGCTCGGCGCCGAAGTTGGCGAAGTAGGTGGTGTTGAGCGCTGCCACCGACTTGAAGGGATAGCGGTCGTCGGCCGGAACACCCTTCCTGAGGATGGGCAGGTTCACCCGAAGGACCTGGTAGAGCTGGTACAGGATGACCACGGCAATGGCGAAGTAGCTCGCCCATGCGGTGATGTCGTCGATGTAGCCGGTGCGGTGCACGCGCCACACCAGAATCGACAGGATGCCGACCAGGGGCACGGTGAACAGCATGAGCAGCACCAGGTCCTTGTAGCTGGAGACCTCCAGCGCCGCCACCTTGCGCGGCTTCTTGTGCGTGTCGGCGGTGGGCCCGTCGGTGATGGCGAACCAGTAGAAGACGCCGTACAGGCCCATGATCACGCCCGAGAGGGCCACCGCATAGCGCCAGCCTT
This sequence comes from Burkholderiales bacterium, assembly GCA_006227825.1. Taxonomy (GTDB): domain Bacteria; phylum Pseudomonadota; class Gammaproteobacteria; order Burkholderiales; family Burkholderiaceae_C; genus Hydrogenophaga. The sequence continues at coordinate 4,806 of SBFS01000223.1, forward strand.
CGGACCCGCCGAACATGGTCAGCGCGATGGTGGGCAGGGTCATCGCCGCCGCCGCCGACCCGAAGTTGCCCCAGCCGGCGTAGAAGCCCTCGGCAAAGCCGATGTCGCGCGGCCTGAACCAGAGCGCCGTCATGTGGATGCCGACCACGAAACTCGCGCCGACCGAGCTGAGCACCAGGCGGGAGACGAACAGCTGTTCCTTGCTGTCGCCGAAGGCGAACACCAGGGTCGGAAAGGCCATCAGCACCATCAGGATGGAGAAGACACGCCGAGGCCCGAAACGGTCGAGCGCCATGCCGACCAGGATGCGGGCCGGAATCGTGAGGGCCACGTTCGCGATCGCGAACAGACGGATGTCGTCCTTGGTCAGCCAGCCCACCGACTTGAGCATCGACGATGCCAGCGGTGCCATGTTGAACCAGACGTAGAAGCAGATGAAAAACGCGATCCAGGTCAGATGGAGCGCCTTGATTTCCCGGTTCTTGAACCGGAACAGGTCACTGACTTGCATGATGGAATTCGGGTTGGGGGTTGTTGGCCCTTACTCCGCGTGGGTGGGAATGATGAGCAGCGGGCACATGACGCGCCGCGCCAGGAAGGCGCTGACCGAGCCGAAGGTCATGTGGTCGAACTCCTCGACCAGGGCGTCCAGGCGCCGGGTGATGAAATTGCCGTCCGGCTTGTAGGAGTGGCGCGCCATCACCAGCACATCCGGGTTGCGCTCCTGCGTCGCGCGCAGGATCATCTTGCGCGCGTCGCCCTCGGCGAACAGCACCTTGGCCTTGAAGCCGGCGGCCACCAGTTCGGCAGCGGCCGCCTCGGCGCCCTTCTTCTGCTCCTGGTACTGGGTTTCGAACATTTCGTCGCCGGCGCTGGTGTTGCTGCCGGGCTCCTCGATCACCGAGATCAGCGTGACCGTGGGTGTTTCGTGGGCAAACAGCCGTTTGACCGCATCCAGCGCAATGCGGGCATTGCGCGAGTGGTCGTAGGCGAGCATGACTTCCATGGGACTCCTCCAGTTCTTCCCGGCCCTCGATGGGCCAGGTTCACCCACGAACTGTGAGGTCTTTGTCGCGGCTTGCCCATCCTTCGGAGGAACGCCGGCGGCCATCCGGATGACCGATGGGCGGGCGATCCGGCATGCGCCGAAAGAACTATGCCGGGAGACCGCCCGGCCGCCGGCTCAGGCCGTCTGGTCGAGGCCGTGGTTGACCGCGAAAACCGCCGCCTGCACACGCGAACTCAGGTTGAGCTTGCGCAGGATGTGCTGCACATGGATCTTGACCGTGGTCTCGGCAATGTCCAGCTCGCGAGCGATCAGCTTGTTGCTGTCCCCTCGCGCGATCAGGGCCAGGATCTCGCGCTCGCGCGCGGAGAGGCTGTCTCCGGCCGCATCGCAGGGCACTGCGGGCTGGGCCGGCGCCGGGGCGGCCGGGGCAGCGGGCGCCTGCGCGGTCGTGCCGTTCGGGCGGGCCGGCACCGGGGACCGGAACAGGTGCACCAGCTTGGTCATCATTTCGGGGCTGACCACCGACTCGCCTTCGAGCACCTTGAAGATGGTGTCGCACAGCTGGTCCGACTCCACGGTCTTGAGCAGATAGCCGTCGGCACCGGCCTGCAGCGCGGCCGCCAGGTCCTCGGCGTTCTCGCTGACCGTCAGCATCAGGACGCGCACGCCCGGCGACGCCTGCTTGATGGAGCCGATCGCCTCCACCCCCCGCACCCCCGGCAGGTGGTTGTCCAGCAGCACCACCTGCGGCCGGTGCTGTCCCACCAGGCGCAGCGCTTCGCCGGCATCACCCGCCTCGGCCACCACCAGCAGCCGCGGGTCCTGCTGGAGCAGCGCCTTGAGGCCGCGGCGGAACAGGGTGTGGTCATCGACCAGGAGCAGCTGGACGGGGGCGGTGGCGCTGGACGGGCTCATGGGGTGGAAGCTGTGACCGGTTCGGAAGGCAGGCCAAGACCGATGGTACCGACCTGCGTCGCGTCCACCGGGTAGGCCGGCAGGATCAGGCTGACGGCGGTACCCTGCCCAGGTCGGGAATCGATGCTGACCGTGGCGCCGATGCGATCAGCCCGCTCGCGCATGATCTTGGTGCCGACGTGGATCTCCTCGCGGCTGGTGCCGACATCGAAACCCCGGCCGTTGTCGCGCACCACGAAACGCCACTGCGGCCCCTTGTGCACGTCCAGGCTGACGTGGCTGGCCCCGGCATGCTTGCGCACGTTGGACAGGGCCTCCTGCAGCACATGCAGCACCTGCACCTGCACGTCGGCCGGCAGCTGCAGGCCGTCGCCCTGGACCTGCAGGCGGGTGGGAACGCCCGTCTGGTGCTCGAATTTCTGCAGCGTCTGCTGCAGGGCGGACTGGATATCGTCGTGGTTGGTGCGGGTCCTGAAGTGCACCAGCAGCTCGCGGACGTCGCCGATGCTCTCGCGCAGGCCTTCGTCCAGTTCATTCAGGGTGGCCTCGACCTGTGCGGGCTGCTGCTTCTGGATCGCGCTGCGCAGCAACTGGACCTGGATCTTCAGGAACGAGAGCGACTGGGCGATGGAATCGTGCAGCTCCCGCGCCAGCATCGCGCGCTCCTCGCCCACCGCGGCCTCGCGCTCGAGCGCCGCCGCCCGCAGGCCCTCCAGCGCGCTGGCCAGGTGGCTGGCCAGCGCATCGAGCAGCTCGGTCTCGTCCGCGTTGAGCACCACCTTGTGGCGGAAGAACAGGTTGAACTCGCCCAGCAGGCGGTGCTGCAGCCGCACCGGCACGCTGACCAGGCTCTCGTACCCTGCCCTGGCGCAATGGCGCATCGGTGCGGCCTCGTGCGCGTGGATGGGAATCACGCGGGTGCGGGCTTCGGGCGTCAGGTTGCCGCAGGCGCAGGCGCCGGCGATCAGGCTGCGTTCCTCCTCCTGCATCTCCTTGGGGAAGCAGTCCGATGCGAGCATGAGGTACCGCTGGTTGGCCTCGTCGGACCAGCGCACCGCCACCGCATCGGCCTTCATCACCTGACGCACCCGCTGCGAAAAGCCCTTCGAAAGCTCCTCGATGGTGTTGGCCCGCGCCAGGAAGGCACTGACCTCGTACAGCGCCTCCAGGCGTGCCCGCTGGGCCTCGATGCGCTGGGTCTTGGCCTGGACCTTGGCTTCCAGCCCGCCGTACAGGCCCTGCAGTGTCGCGGCCATGCGGTTGAACCCGCCCGCCACCTGGCCGAACTCGTCGTTGGACGACACCTGCACCCGGGTGCCGAAGTCCCCCGACTCCAGTTGCCGCAGGCCCTCCCGCAGGCTTGCCAGCGGGTTGATGACATAGCGGTAGCCGGTGTAGACCATGACCACCGCACCCCCGATGGCCAGTGCCATCATGAGGAACTGGAACAGGTTGAGCACCGCCGTCAGGCTGGCGAGCTGGCGTTCGATGGCATGGACCAGCTCGTCGATGGCCTGGACAAAGGCGGTGGTCGCCTCCATCGAATGGGGGCCCTGGCCGTCCAGTTCGGCCAGCCAGGCCGCGCGGCGCTGCTGCCACAGGTCCTCGACCCGGGCGAATTCGCGGCGCACCTCGGCATCCCAGGGCACGAACAGCGGCCGCCCCGGATCGCCGTCGCGCAGCAACTGCAGGCTGTCATCGAAGCGCTGCACCAGCGCCGCCGCCTCGGCGGGTGGCAGCTGTGCCTGCACCGCGCTGTTGAGCCGCCAGGTCTGCATGCGCAGGCGGCCAGCCTCGTTGACCGCTGCCGCGCCACCCTCGAGCTGCCAGGTCACCCACAGGGTCAGACCGATCGAGGCCAGGGCCACGACCAGCAGCGCGGCACCGATCCGGATCAGCTTGGTCGAGAGGGAGGCGGTGTGGCTCACAGCGGCGGATTATGGCGCGTGGACACCGGCCGGTACAGCCACCTTCGCCGTGCACATGGTGCCGGCATACAATAAAAGGTTGCGGGCAGTTCCTCCGGCACGGGCATCCCGTGCCCGGCCGGTGGAGCGTCCCTGTCCTGAACAACCGACATCCTGTTGCTGGAGATTCCCGTGTTCATCTCTTCCGCTTACGCCCAGGCCGCCGCCGGTGGCGACGCCCCCTCCACCATGCTCAGCCTGCTGCCGCTGGTGCTGATGTTCGTGGTGCTGTACTTCGTCATGATCCGGCCCCAGATGAAACGCCAGAAAGAGCACAAGGCGATGGTCGAAGCCCTGGCCAAGGGCGACGAGGTCGTGACGGCCGGCGGCTTCCTGGGCAAGGTGTCCAAGATCGGTGAAACCTACATCGGTGTGGAACTTGCCGAGGGCGTCGAGGTCCAGATGCAACGCACGGCCGTGATCCAGGTCCTGCCCAAGGGCACGGTGAAGTAAACAACCACCCCCGCACGGGCCTGCCGACGCAGGCCCGTTTTCCCGTCAGGGGGACCATGCGTGCAGACCGGCAGGGCCGGTTGCGGCGCATTCCGGATCGAATCCGAACGCCACCGAAGGCTGCTGTCTATGAACCGATACCCGCTGTGGAAGTACGCCGTCATCGTGGTGGCGCTGCTGATCGGCCTCGTCTATGCCCTGCCCAACCTGTTCGGCGAATCGCCGGCGGTGCAGGTCACCGGGGCCAAGTCATCGGTGCGCATCGACACCGCCACCGTGACCCGGATCGAACAGGTGCTGGCCGAGCAGGGCATCGCGGCGGCATCCATCCAGTTCGAGGGCAATTCGGTGCGCGCCCGCTTCGAGACCACCGACGTGCAGATCCAGGCGCGCGACGCGATCGACCGCGCCTTCAACACGGACCCGGCCGACCCCAGCCACGTGGTGGCCCTGAACCTGGTGCCCCGCACCCCGGCCTGGCTGGCCTCGCTGGGCGCCTCGCCCATGTACCTCGGACTGGACCTGCGCGGCGGCGTGCATTTCATGCTGCAGGTCGACATGGACGCGGCCCTGACGCGCCGCGCCGACGTGCTCGCCGGCGACCTGCGCCTGGCCGCCCGGGAACAGGGCATCCGCCACGGCGGCATCAGCCGGGACCAGCAGACCATCGAGGTGCGTGCTCGCGAGCCGCAGGTGCTCGACGCCATGCGCAACCTCATGAACGACCAGTTCCTCGAACTGCAGGTCAGCGAGGTCGGCCAGGGCGAGGAGCGGCGCCTGCGCGCCACCATCACCGAAGAGGCGGCCCGGCGCGTTCAGGAACAGGCCCTCAAGCAGAACATCACCACGCTCAACAACCGCATCAACGAGCTGGGCGTGGCCGAGCCCGTGATCCAGCAGCAGGGCGCCGACCGCATCGTGGTGCAGCTGCCGGGGGTGCAGGACACCGCCAAGGCCAAGGACATCCTGGGCCGCACCGCCACGCTCGAATTGCGGCTGGTCGACGAGAGCACCGACGGGCTGGCGGCCGAGCGCGGCACCGGTCCGGTGCCCTTCGGCTCGGAGCGCTATCTCGACCGCGAAGGGCGGGCCGTGATCGTGCGCCGCGAGGTGCTGCTGACCGGCGAGAACCTGACCGACGCCCAGGCCGGCTTCGACAGCCAGACCCAGGAGGCAGCGGTCCACCTGACGCTGGACGCCAAGGGCTCGCGCATCTTCCGCGACGTCACGCGCGAGAACGTCGGCAAGCGCATGGCCATCATCCTGTTCGAGAAGGGCCGGGGCGAGGTGGTGACCGCGCCCGTGATCCGCACCGAGATCGGGGGCGGCCGGGTGCAGATCTCGGGCGCGATGACCACCGCCGAAGCCAGCGACACCGCCCTGCTGCTGCGCGCCGGCTCGCTGGCCGCGCCGATGGAGATCATCGAGGAGCGCACCATCGGCCCGAGCCTGGGCAAGGAGAACATCGAGCGGGGCTTCAACAGCGTGCTGTGGGGATTCCTGGTCATCGTGGTCTTCATCAGCGTCTACTACATGCTGTTCGGCGTGGTATCGAGCATCGCGCTGGCCTTCAACCTGGTGCTGCTGGTGTCGGTCCTGTCCATGCTGCAGGCCACGCTGACCCTGCCCGGCATCGCCGCCATGGCGCTGGCGCTGGGCATGGCGATCGACGCCAACGTGCTGATCAACGAGCGCGTGCGCGAGGAGCTGCGCCGCGGCGCAGCGCCCCAGACCGCCATCAACGCCGGCTACGAGAGCGCCTGGGGCACCATCCTGGACTCCAACATCACGACCCTGATCGCCGGCATCGCGCTGCTGCTGTTCGGCTCCGGCCCGGTGCGCGGCTTCGCGGTGGTGCACTGCATCGGCATCCTGACCAGCATGTTCTCGGCCGTGTTCTTCTCGCGCGGCCTGATCAACTTCTGGTACGGCCGCCAGCGCAAGCTCAAGTCGCTGTCCATCGGCACCGTGTGGAAGCCCGAATGACCCCCCTGCGCCGCCTCGCGTCTTCCCTCCTGGAAGGGGGGACCACACCAGCGGCCCGGCAGAGCCGGTTGCGCAGTGTGCGCAGACTTGCAGACAACGGCCCCCGAACACTTGCCGCCCCCCGGCAGACTGGATAACGTCCATGGAATTCTTCCGCGTCCGTCGCGACATCCCCTTCATGAAGCACGCGTTGGCGCTCAACGCGTTTTCCACCCTGGTCTTCGTGCTGGCGGTGTTCTTCCTGGTCACCCGGGGCCTGAACCTGTCGGTCGAGTTCACCGGCGGCACGGTGATGGAGATCGCCTACGAGCAGCCGGCCGACCTGCAGGCCGTGCGCCAGGTCATCACCGGACTGGGCTATGCCGAGGTGCCGGTGCAGAACTTCGGCACCTCGCGCGACGTGCTGCTGCGCCTGCCACCCATGCCGGGCGTCACTTCGGGCCAGCAGAGCGAGCAGGTGCTGGCGGCGCTGCGGGCACAGAACCCGGCGGTGGAACTGCGCCGCACCGAGTTCGTCGGGCCGCAGGTCGGCCGCGAGCTGGTGGAGGACGGCCTGATCGCCCTGGCCCTGGTGATCGTGGGCATCATGGTCTACCTGGCGTTCCGCTTCGAGTGGAAGTTCTCGGTCGCCGCCATCATCGCCAACCTGCATGACGTGGTCATCATCCTGGGCTTCTTTGCCTTCTTCCAGTGGGAGTTCTCGCTGGCGGTGCTCGCGGCCACGCTGGCGGTGCTGGGCTACTCGGTCAACGAATCGGTGGTGATCTTCGACCGCATCCGCGAGACCTTCCGCCGCCAGCGCAAGATGACCCCGGCGCAGGTGATCGACCACGCCATCACCTCCACCATGAGCCGCACCATCATCACCCACGGATCGACCGAGGCGATGGTGCTGTCCATGCTGCTCTTCGGGGGGCCGACCCTGTTCTATTTCGCGCTCGCCCTGACCATCGGCATCCTGTTCGGCATCTACTCGTCCATCTTCGTCGCCGCGTCGGTGGCCATGTGGCTGGGCATCAAGCGCGAGGATCTGGTCAGGAACACACCCAGGAAGGACGGCCAGGGCACCGATCCGGACGACCCGAACGCCGGCGCTGTTGTGTAGGCGCCGACAACACCCAAAGCATGCCACGGACAGCCTGTCAACCCCGGACCCCGGGTGGTATTCGTGTCATACTTCACGCATTGTGGTGTCCCCCGACCAGCACGTCTCTTCTCTGGCCAAGCAGGCGCGTGAACTCTTCGTGGTTCACGTGGGGCGCGCCCTTCCCGAGTGGGTCAAGGTCTGTGACAACCGGCTGACGTCCATCCTGGACCAGGCCGGGCCGGCGCGCGAGATGCAGGTGCGGCGCGACGCCTGGACCGCCTTCCAGAAAAACCAGACCACCTGGCTGAACGACAGCCGGCGCGCCGTCCAGCGCACCCTGCTGCCGCGCTTCACCGATTCCGGCCAGCCGTCTTCCTCGGGCGGACTCGAGTTGGTGGCCGAGGGCTCCATGGAGGACCAGGTCCTGGCCTCGCGCCTGGCCATGCGGGTGCTGGACAAGTGTTCGAGCGAGCTCAACGAGCTGCGGCTGCGCATCCAGCATCTCGAAAAGCGCCAGGAACTGCCCCGGGGCGACGTGCTGCTGCCCGACGTGGTGGCCCGCATCCTGATCGACCAGTGGCTGGACGCCCAGATGACCCGCGAGGCCTGGGCGCTGGTGCAGGACGCGCTGGCTCCGGTCATGGCTGACCGTCTGTTCGATGCCTACAAGGCGGCCAACGAATTCCTCGTCAGCAGCGGCGTGATGAAGGAAATCGACCTGAGCAGCCTGGTCAAGCGCGCACCGGGCAGCCGCACGGGCACCGCGGCGGACAGGCCTGAGAAGTCCGCGACCGCCGCCGTTTCCGGCAGCCCGTCGTTCGGTGCCACCGGAGGTCACACAGGCAGCAGCGGGCCCATTTCCGCACACGGCAGTGCACCGTCCTCCCTGCGGCGCGCCGGCTTCGGCGTGCACGACGAAACCCGGATGATGACCGGCACCTCGCCGCTGGCCCGTGCGCGCCAGCGGGCGCAGGGCGTCATGGGCCGGCTCAAGCGACTGCTGATCGATCGTGCCGGTGACGATTTCGAGGCCACCCAGATCCTGGAGCCATCAGCTCCCCTGCAACAGGCCATCCAGCGCATCGCCCCGGTCGTGCGCACCGACGTCGGCCTGCCCCTGGGCAGCGGCTCCGACGGCGGCATCGGGACGATCGACTCCGGCCACGTGCGCAAGGCCGCCCAGGTCCTGCGCGAGCGCACGACCGAGCTCAAGCAGGCGGCCGAGACACCGAGCGAGAAGGCCACCATCGAGGTGGTGGCCCTGATGTTCCAGAGCATCCTGGCCGAGGAGCGCATCCCGCCCAGCGTGCGGGTGTGGTTCGCCCGCCTGCAGATCCCGGTGCTGCGGGTGGCGCTGGCCGAACCCGAGTTCTTCAGCGCCCTGCAGCATCCGGCGCGCCGCCTCATCGACCGCATGGGCTCGGTGGTGCTGGGCTTCGAGACCGACGTCACCTCGGCCGCCCTGGAGGCGGAGATCAAGCGCGTGGTGCAGGTCATCGAGCAGTATCCCGAGACCGGCCGGCGGGTGTTCCAGCTCGTCTACGACGAGTTCCAGAAATTCCTCTCGACCTACCTGAGCGAGCAGAACGCGGCCACCAGCAAGGTGGTCAGCGTCGCCCAGCAGGTCGAGCAGAAGGAGACCCTGACCGTCCAGTACACCATCGAGCTGCGCAAGCTGCTCGACGATGTCCCGGTCCGCTCGGAGGTGCGCGACTTCCTGTTCAAGGTCTGGGTCGAGGTGCTGGCGGTGGCCAGCGTGAAGTACGGCCTCAAGCACGAAGAGACGGATTCGCTCAAGCAGGTGGCCTCCGAGCTGCTGTGGGCCGCCAGCGCCAAGCCCAACCGGGCCGACCGGGCCCGTGTGATCCAGCAACTGCCGGGCCTGCTGCAGCGGCTGCGCCACGGCATGGGCCTGCTCGGCTACCCCGCTGCGCTGCAGGACCAGCACATCAAGTCGGTCAGCGACACCCTCGCCGATGCCTTCATGTCGCGCACCGAGCAGATCCCCCAGGAAAGGCTGGACCGCCTGGCCCAGCGCCTGGCGAACCTGGAGGATTTCCTGCCCGACGCCCACGTGGGCGACCTGGACCTGGACGACGAGAGCATCGAGATGATCACCGGTGTCGATGCCAGCAACATCGAGGTCATCCGCCAGGGCGGCAGTCAGCCCAACGAGGCCATGCGCGCCTGGGCGGTCGAGCTGCAGGTGGGCACCTGGTACACGCTGGACCACAACGCCCGGCTCAGCACCGTTCAGCTGGCCTGGCGCAGCCAGCGGGGCCAGCTGTTCCTGTTCGCCACCAGCACCGGCCGCTGCTTCCTGATGCCGGTCGTCCGCGTCGCGGCCTACCTGCAGGCCGGCCTGCTGCTGCCGGCCGAGGAAGAGGCCCTGACCGTGCGGGCCACGCGCGACGCGCTGGCCAAGCTCGACGCCAACCCCGAGCGCCTCCTGAGCTAGGCGGCGCCCATGCGCTGCAGCAGGCCACCCGGGAGCCGGGCGACCTGCCCCTGCAGTTCCAGCTCCAGCAGCCGGGCCTGCAGCGTCGGCGTGTCGATGCCGGTGCGGGCCTGCAGGGCATCGAAGCCGACCGGATCGAAGCCCATGGCCTGCAGCAGGCCATCGTGCTCACCCCCCACCTCGTCGGGAGGTGCGGACCGGGACAGGGACCCGTCCACGGGAGCGGCCGGCACCAGGCGCAGGTCTTCGAGGATGTCCTGCGCCGACTCGACCAGCTTGGCGCCCTGGCGGATCAGGGCATGGCAGCCCCGCGCCTGCGGGGAATGGATGGACCCGGGGATGGCAAAGACCTCGCGCCCCTGCTCGGCAGCCAGGCGCGCGGTGATGAGTGAGCCCGACTGCACCGCCGCCTCGACCACCAGCGTGCCCTGCGACAGGCCGGCAATCAGGCGGTTGCGGCGGGGAAAGTGCGACTGGTGCGGTCCGGTGCCGGGCAGGTATTCGCTGACCAGGCAGCCGGCGCCGGCGATGCGCCGGGCCAGTTCGGTGTGGCGCCTGGGGTAGACGGTGTCCAGACCGGTGCCCACCACCGCGATGGTCGGGCCTCCGCCCTCGAGCGCGCCTTCATGGGCCGCCCCGTCGACGCCTGCCGCCAGGCCGGACACCACGCAGACACCGGCCTCGGCGAGCGCGCGGGCAAACTGGTGGGCGTTCGCCTGACCCTGGGGAGTGGGGTTGCGCGAGCCGACCATGGCCAGCCGCACGGGATGAAGCAAGGCCTGCCGGTCGCCCTGCACCCAGAGCAGCAGCGGCGGATCGGCCATCTGCAGCAGCTCGGGCGGGAAGCCGCTGTCGGCAAACTGCATCACATGGTGATCGGGCGACGCCGCCAGCCAGGCCCGGGCGCGCGCGAGGTGCTGTTCCAGACCGGCGGGCTCCTGACCCAGGGCCCGGGCCACACGCGCACCGGCCACCGAGCCCCAGGCGGCCGGCGACTGCGACAGCACCGCCTCGGGCGGCCCGAATGCGGCCAGCAGGCGGCGCGCCATCTCCGGCCCCACGCCCGGCGTCAGCAGAAGCCGCAGCCAGGCGCCCAGTTCGTCAGCGCTCACTCTCTCGAAAACCCTTGCGATTCAGCGGCGGCGTGAACCCGACCGGTACACCCCGGCTCAGGGGTTGGTGAAGCGATCGCCGACCTTCACGCCGTCGCCGATTTCGAGCACCAGCGCATAGGACACCTTGTCGAAGGTGCGGAAGACCATCATCAGGCCGTTGCGCTCACCGGGCAGGCGCATCATCGGGCGGCTGTCATCGGTGCGGTCGGCGACGCGGCCGGTCTCGCGCTGCAGGGCGAACACATGGCCGCGCTCCACCCCGTGGCTGCCGCCGCGGTTGATGGCCACCACCTGGTTCTGGCCCGCGAAGGTCACCGCATTGCCGTAGACCTTGACGACCGAACCGCTGATCTCGCTGCCGGGCGCGCTGGGCACGTAGTTGCTGAAGTCGCGCGGCGGCTCCGGCAACAGGCGGTCGCCGACGCGCATCTCCTCCTTGGCCTGGGTGATGTCGATCGTGGCCGGGACGATCTCGGCCTCGGGCGCGCGGGAAGAGGAGCGGCCCTCGGGCGCCGCAGCGACCTCGCGCAGCCCTTCGTCACGCACCAGCTCGGCCTTGCCCACGTACTGGGCCTCGTAACCGAGGATCTCGCCGGTCTCCGGGTCCTTCAGCGGCACCGCGTTGCGGAACACGCGGTACTGGTGGCCGTCGGCCACGCGCAGCGGTTTGGCGCCCTCGGCCTGCCCACTGCCGTACAGGGCACGCGCATAGGCGCGGTCACCGCGACTGAGCAGCACCCGCGACTCGGGTGTGGCCACGATGCGCGGTGCACGCGAGAAGGTGGCCTCGTCCACCACCAGCGGCTCGGTCAGGAAGGACTCGATCGCCTGCAGCGAGATGGGCGGGATGGCGGAATCCGCGAGGCTTTCGGAGCGGATGCGGGGCGAGATCTTGACCGTCTCGAGGCCGCCATCCGGACGCCGGGTGGTCAGCACGGCGCGACCGTTGGAGGTGTCCAGGTAGAGCACCTGCCCCGGAAAGATCAGGTGCGGGTTGCGGATGTCCTGCAGGTTCATGCCCCACAGTTCGGGCCAGCGCCAGGGACGCAGGAGAAAGACGCCCGAGATCCCCCACAGGGTGTCGCCGCGCTTGACGGTGTACTGGCTGGGCGCGTTGGGCGCCAGTTCGGAAAGGGGCACGCCCGCCTCGGCCACCTGGTTGGCGATGGCCCGCTGCTGCGGCGTGATCGGCAGGTTGGGGAAGGTCTGGGCCAGGGCGGTGGTGGCCACGGCGCCGGCCAGCAGCAGGGCGGCACAGGCGGCGGGGCGCAGGGCCGGAGCAAGGGAAACGGCGGCGGAAGAAGCGGTCTTCGATGGCATGTAGGGCCCCTGGGGCAGGCTCACAGGCAGGTACGGCCCACTCGCATGGGCCGTGGCAACGTGCCTGGGCACTGTCGGTCTTGACAAGTCGCATTTGATTTTGCGCCCAAGCCATTGATTAGGCAATGTTTATGGACGGCGCGACACACACCCGCGGAGAAAAGTGGCGAAAATAGCGACAAACGGCCAAGAGTGTCGCGGACACGCCATGACCGGCACCGACAGCCGGCTCTTGCGGCCGCCGAACGGCAACCCCATCTGTTTTTTCATGACTTCGCCCGATCTGCTGCCCATCCTCTGCTACCCGGACCCCCGGCTGCACACCGTTGCCCGCCCGGTGGCTGCCGTTGACGAGCGCATCCAGGCCCTGATCCCGCGCATGCTGGCCACCATGTACGACGCCAACGGCATCGGACTGGCCGCCACGCAGGTGGACGTGCACGAACGCCTGATCGTCATCGACGTGAGCGAGACGCGAGACCAGCCCCTGGTGCTGATCAACCCCGAGCTCGAATGGGCCAGCGACGAGAAGCGCAAGGGCGAGGAGGGCTGCCTGTCGGTGCCGGGCATCTACGACGGCGTCGAGCGGTCGGTCGCGGTGCGGGTGCGCGCCCTCGACAGCCAGGGCCAGAGCCGGACCATCGAGGCCGAAGGCCTGCTGGCGGTGTGCATCCAGCACGAGATGGACCACCTGATGGGCAAGGTCTTCGTCGAGTACCTGTCCATGCTCAAGCGCAACCGCATCAAGAGCAAGCTGGTCAAGGCGCGGCGCGAGGCAGAGCGGGCGTGAGTCGGCGCATTGTCCTGACGCGGCTGGCGGCGGTGGCGCTGGCCGCATCACTGGCCGGGTGTGCCGGCATGCCCGAACGGCTGGCTGCGGGCACCCCCAGGGCCGAAATCGAGCGTGCCCTCGGCCGCCCCACGGCCGTGACCCCCGTGCCAGACGGCACCCGGCTGCAGTACTCCCGCCAGCCGGCCGGCCAGCAGGTCTTCAACCTGGAGCTCGACCCCCAGGGCCGCCTGCTGCGGGTCGACCAGGTGATGGCCGCGCACTGGTTCGACCGCATCGAGGTCGACCGCTGGACACGCGACGATGTGCTGCGCCTGTTCGGCCCGCCGGCCCTGGTCGAGCGCGTGGCCCTGTTCGACGGCGACATCTGGACCTACCGCTACCTCGAGGTGTCGTGGCCGCGCCAGTTCCATGTCCACATCGACCGCGGCGGCGTGGTGCGCAAGCTGATGCACACCGACGAGCCCATGCCCGACGACGTCTTCGACGCCGGGCGCTGACCGCCGCGCCTGGCCCCACCCGGATACCCCACATGAATGTCGTGTTCGCCGGTACGCCGGAATTCGCCCGCGTGGCGCTCGGGCACCTGCTGGCCGCGGGCTTTCGCGTGCCGCTGGTGCTGACCCAGCCCGACCGGCCGGCCGGCCGCGGCCTGAAGCTGCAGGCCTCGCCGGTCAAGCAGCTGGCGCTGGAGCGCGGCCTGGCCGTGGCGCAGCCGCGCAGCCTTCGGCTGGACGGCAAATACCCCGAGGACGCCGCCGCCGCCCGCGCGGCCCTGCAGGCGGCGCAGGCCGACGTGATGGTGGTCGCGGCCTACGGCCTGATCCTGCCGGCGTGGGTGCTGCAGATGCCCCGGCTGGGGTGCCTGAACATCCACGCCTCGCTGCTGCCGCGCTGGCGCGGCGCGGCCCCCATCCACCGCGCGATCGAGGCCGGTGACCGCGAGACCGGCGTGACCATCATGCAGATGGACGAGGGCCTGGACACGGGGGACATGCTGCTGGCACAGACCCTTCCCATCCGCGACGACGACACCACCGCCCGCCTGCACGACCGGCTGGCGCAGCTGGGTGGCCGGCTGGTCGTCGAGGCACTGGAGCTGGCCGCCTGCGGGGGTCTCAGGCCCGTGCCGCAGCCGGCCGAGGGCGTGACCTACGCGCACAAGATCGACAAGGCCGAGGGTGCGATCGACTGGTCCTTGCCTGCGGCGCTGAGCGCGCGCCGCTCACGGGCCTTCGATCCCTTTCCGGGCCTCAGCGCCTCGCTGGGGGGCGAGCTGGTCAAGATCTGGTCGGCGCGGGCGCAGGGCGAACAGACGCCGCACGGCAGCGTGCCGGGACAGGTGCTGTCGGTCGACGCGGACGGCATCCGGGTGGCCACCGGCGAAGGCGTGCTGGTCCTGACCGAACTGCAGCGGGCCGGTGGCCGGCGCCTGCCGGCAGGCGATTTCCTGCGCGGGTTCCCCCTGGCTGCCGGACAGGTCTTCGACACGGCCTCCCCGTTGAAGACGGACGGGGCCGCCTGATGTTCCTCAGCGCCGAATACCGCTGGCGACCCGAGTACCGCGAAGGCATCCGCGACCAGGCCACCGTCGCCATGGGCATCGCGGCCTGGGGTCTGATGACCGGCGTGGCCATGGTCAAGTCCGGTCTGTCGGTGCTCGAGGCGCTGCTGATGACCTTCATCGTCTACGCCGGCAGCGCCCAGCTCGCGGCGGTGCCCATGATCGCGGCGGGCGCACCGATGTGGGTGATCCTGGCGGCGGCCTTCTGCGTCAACCTGCGCTTCGTGGTGTTCTCGGCCCACCTGCGCCCGTACATGATGCACATGCCGCGCTGGCGCCGCGTGCTCTCGGGCTTCGTCACCGGAGACCTCAGCTACGTGTTCTTCGCGCGCCGCTACCCGAAGCCGGGGACCACGCCCGACGAGCTGACCGGCCAGCAGGCCTACCTGATGGGCAACTGCGCCATCAACTTCGGGGCCTGGATGGCGGCCAGCGTGGTGGGCGTGCTGCTGGCCAACGCCATTCCGACCGAATGGGGCCTGGGCTTCGCCGGCATCCTGGCGCTGCTGGGGGTGCTGTGCTCGCTGGCCACGTCGCCGCTGCGCATGGTCTCGGCCACGGTGGCCGGTGCGGCCGCGGTGGTGGCCTGGGCACTGCCGCTCAAGCTCAACATCCTGGTGGCCATTGCCTGCGCCGTGGCCATCTGCCTGCTGCTGGAGAAGACACCGCCATTCGCCCGCGGCGAGAAAGGACACCATGCCTGACCTGGACCTGAACACCCTGCTGGTCATCCTGGCCATGGGCGTGGTGACGGTGATCACCCGCTCGTTCTTCCTGTTCTCGGACCGGCCCTGGAGCCTGCCGCACTGGGCCCAGCGCGGCCTGCAGTACGCCCCGATCGCGGCCCTGTCGGCGGTGGTGATACCCGAGGTGGTGACCACCCAGGGTGCGCTGGTTGGCACCTGGCAGGACGCCCGCCTGTTTGCCGCGGTTGCCGGTGCGGCCTGGTTCTTCTGGCAGCGCGGCGTGCTGGGCACCATCGTGGCCGGCATGGCGGTCTACCTGCCGCTGCACATCGGGCTGGGCTGGTGATTCACCCTCTGCCGGCGGGCAGCCAGGGCCGATGCACCAGCACGGTCCAGGCCACGATGGCGCTGCCCAGACAGACAACCAGTGTCCAGAGGGTGTGGCTGGGATAGTGCGCGCCGCGCAGGGTCTGGGCACCTCCGGCCACGGCGCCGGCCAGCAGGACGGCACCCAACCAGGCCCAACCGGAGCGACGACCCCTCGTCAAACCGGGCATCGCCAGGGCCACAAAGGCCAGCGCACTGGATGCATGTCCGCCCGGAAAGCAACGGCCGGCTCCGCCGTCCGGCATGCCCCAAACCCAGTGCGAGACGTAGCGGGCACGGCCACCGAACTCGATGAGATCCCATGGACAGCTCGTGAGGCTGCGCAGCTTGAGCAGGTTGACCGCCAGCAGGGAGAGCAGGACACCGCCGAGCACGGCCAGACGCTCGCGGCGGGTGGCCGGGTCCGTGGCGGCGGCCCGCAGCGCCCAGACCAGAAGCACCAGCAGAGAGGCGATGGCCAGTTGCCGCAGCCCGTCGTGCAGACCCATGCGCAGCAGCGGGATGTCGCGCAGGGGGAAGCCCTGGTCCGTTGCGAGCCACTGCATCACGGCCAGATCCTGGGCGCCAAGATCCCATGCCAGCGCCAGACCCAGGCTGCACGTCCATGCGATGGCCGGGCGCCTGAGCGGTGCGGGCAGGAAAGCTGGCATGCCGTGAGGATGGCACTGCATGTTTAAGGCCAGCTTAAGGCTCGGGCTCAAAATGGGAAAATTCTGCCCGCCGGTCCGTTCCGGGCCGGAGCTGTCTCGCGCCGTGGCCTGGCCACCGCTGTCCGCATGACCCCATCTGCCGCCTTTCCCGAACTGCTGGATCTGGACTCCGACTGCCAGGTGTCCGTGCTCATCCCCGCCAAGGACGAGGCCGGGAACATCGGCTCGCTCGTGACGGAGATCGTGACCGCGCTGGAGCCGGTGTGCCGCTACGAGATCGTGCTGGTGGATGACGGCAGCAGCGACGGAACCGGCGAGGTGTTCCTGGCCCGCTGCCGCGAGCTGGGCGCCCGTGCCCAGATGCTGCGCCATGAGCGCAGCTGCGGCCAGAGCACGGCCCTGGCCACGGCAGCCCGCCATGCGCGGGCCCGCTACCTGGTGACCATCGATGGCGACGGCCAGAACGACCCGGCGGACATCCCGGCCCTGCTGGCCGAGGCCGGACGGATGGCCGCCCAGGGCCCGGACTTCTGCATCGCCGGCTTCCGCAAGAACCGCCGCGATACCGAATGGAAGAAGATCCAGTCGAAGATCGCCAATGCGGTGCGCCGCCGCATCCTGGACGACGGGGTTCCGGACACCGGTTGCGGCCTGAAGCTGATTCCGCGCCGCACCTGGCTGATGCTGCCCTATTTCGACCACATGCACCGCTACATACCGGCGCTGGTCCGGCGGCTCGGCGGAGGCATCAGCGTGGTGGCCGTCAACCACCGGCACCGCCAGGCCGGGGTGTCCAAGTACACCGCCTGGAACCGCGTCTGGGTCGGCATCGTGGACATGTTCGGCGTGCGCTGGCTGATCCGGCGCAGCAAGCTGCCGAAGCTGGCGGCGCGCGAGGTCACCGGCGAGGCGCCCCGGGGATGAGATCCGACCTGGGCATGCTGCTCAAGCCGCTGCTGCTGACGGCGGTGCTGGGCCTGGCCTTCGTGTCATTCCACAACGGCTGGTGGGGCTCCTACACCGAGGAAGACCTGTTGCGGGACCTGTTCCGGCAGTACGGATCGCTGGCCTGGCCGATGTTCTGCCTGGGGGCGGTCGTGTTCACCGCGCTGGGCGGCCCCCGCCAGGTGCTGGCCTTCAGCTGCGGCTACCTGCTGGGGGGGTGGTGGGGCGGGGTCGTGAGCACTTTGCTGACAGGCCTGGGCGCGCTGCTGACCATGAGCGTCGTCAGGCATGCCGGCATGGACTGGTTGAGACAGCGCCATGGCGACCGGATCGAGGTGGTGCGCCGGGTGCTCGGTGGTGACACCTGGAAATGGATCTGCATCGTCCGCCTGATGCCGGTGGGCAGCAACCTGCTGACCAATGTGGCGGCGGCCATGGCGGGCCTGAGCCGCCGTTCGGTCCTGCTGGGCAGCCTGCCGGGCTACCTGCCGCAGTCGCTGCTGTTCAGCTACGCAGGCCGGGGGGTGGCGCTGCAGGACGGCTCCAAGATCTGGATCAGCCTGGGCTTGCTGGCAGGCTCGACCGCCCTGGCCTGGTATCTCTACCACCATGGATTCAAGCAGCGCCTGGCCCGGGTGCTGGACGAACGCAGGACCGCATGAACGCATTGAATGTCCGGGCCGCCGGCCCGAAGGATTGGGGCTACCTGTGGATCATGCTGGCCGTGGCCGTTGTGCTGGCCTCGGGCATGGGTCTGCGCGGACCCTGGCCGGCCGACGAGCCGCGCTTTGCCCAGATCGCACGGGAGATGGTCGAGTCCGGCCAGTGGCTGTTCCCGATGCGAGGCGCAGAGCCTTATCCGGACAAACCGCCTGTCTTCATGTGGCTGGTGGCGGTCTTCTACCTGCTGACCGGGCAGCTGAAGGTGGCCTTCCTGATGCCCAGCGCGCTGGCTGCCCTGGGCACGCTGTGGCTGGTGCACGACATCGGCCGGCGCCTGTGGGGCCAGGAGGTGGCCCGCACGGCCTTGCTGGTGCTGGTGTTCACGCCCCAGTTCCTGCTGCAGGCCAAAACGGCGCAGATCGACGCGCTGGTGTGCTTCTGGATCACGCTGGGCTGCTACGGCCTGTTGCGCCACTTCATGGCAGGACCGTCGTGGGGCTGGTACCTGATGGCCTTCGTGGCCATGGCGCTGGGCATCATGACCAAGGGCGTGGGCTTCCTGCCCGTGCTGATGCTGATTCCTCTGGCGCTGTGGGGCGCGGCGGCGCGCGGCCCGCGCGACGGCAGGCTCTGGGGGGCGCGCAGCTGGCTGGGCCTGCTGGCGCTGCTGTCGACCCTCGCACTCTGGCTGGGGCCGATGCTGTGGCAGGTGGCGGCGTCGGGCAGCGAGGACCTTCGCGCCTATCGCGACAACATCCTGCTGCAGCAGACGGCCCAGCGCTATGCCAACCCGTGGGGCCACATCAAGCCCTGGCATTACTTCCTCACCGTGGCCATCCCGACCCTGTGGTTCCCGCTGGCCCTGCTGTTGCTGACCCAGGCTTCGCGGCTGGTGCGCGTGCTCAGGGAGGACGCCAGGGCACGCATCCTGCTGGCGTGGGTGGCGCTGGTGATCCTGTTCTTCTCGCTCAGCGCGGGCAAGCGCGGGGTCTATATGCTGCCGGCCCTGCCGATGCTGGCGCTGGTGGCAGCCGTCGTGTGGCAACGTGCCGTGCTTGAACGCGGCACGCGCTGGTCCACCGGCGTGCTGCGCCTGGGCCTGTTGCTGGTCGGCATGGGCATCCTGACCCTGGGCGCCCTGGCAGCCTGGTGGCCCGAGGTGCTGGGGCCCAGGGTGGACGACTACGCCGACGAGCTGGCCAGCCTGGCCTGGCCGGTCATGGCACTGGGTACCGCCACCCTCGTCATGGCCCTGGCAACCTGGCGCCGGCAGGTGCTCGAGCAGCTGGCGCTGGCGGCGGTGATGGGCTGGCTTTTCGTGGCCTGGTGGGTCTGGCCGGTGATGGACCCGCACCGCACGCCCAAGGACCTGATGGCCCGGCTGGAGCAAAAGGTCGATCGCAGCCACGAGGTGGGACTGGTCGCCTTCCGGGAGCAGTTCCTGCTGTTCTCGCAGAGACCGCTGACGCACTTCAGTTACCTTGATGCCATACCCGAGCAGGAGCGCAACGCCTGGCTCTGGATGCAGGAGGACCGCAACCGGGTCATCCTGCTGCCCGACCACGTGCCGCTGACCTGCTTCGACCCCGACGGCCAGCGGTTGCTGGGCTCGGCGCACCGGCGCGACTGGATGCTGCTCGACGCCTCGTCCATGAAGGCCGACTGCCCCCAGCCCGAACGGGTCCGCCGCTATGTCTGGTCTCCCCGGCTCATGGACATTCTCGAATGAGTGCAGAGAGCTTCAACCCGCGGCGGGTGCTGGTCACCGGCGCCGCCGGCTTCATCGGCTACCACCTGAGCGAGCGCCTGCTGGCCGAGGGCATCGAGGTGCTGGGCATCGACAGCCTCACACCCTACTACGATCCGCAGCTCAAGGCGGACCGGCTGGCCCGCCTGTCCGGCCGTGAGGGCTTTCGCTTCGAGCGGCTGGACCTGGCCGACCGGGTGGCCACGGCCCGGCTGTTTGCCGAGGAGCGTTTCGACGCCGTGCTGCATCTGGCGGCCCAGGCAGGTGTGCGCTATTCGGTGGAAAACCCCCTGGCCTACCTGGACAGCAACCTGGCCGGCACGATGAATGTGCTGGAGGGCTGCCGCCACGGCCGGGTCGGCCACCTCGTGTATGCCTCGTCCAGCTCGGTCTACGGCGCCGGCAACACGATGCCGCTGTCGGAAGACAAGGTCACCGACAGGCCGGTGTCCCTGTATGCGGCCAGCAAGAAGGCCAACGAGGTCATGGTCTACAGCTACAGCCACCTCTACGACCTGCCCGCGACCGGGTTGCGCCTGTTCACCGTCTACGGCCCCTGGGGTCGGCCCGACATGGCCATCTTCCGTTTCGTGCGGGCGATCGAGCACGGGGAGCCGATCGACGTCTACAACCATGGCCGCATGCGTCGGGACTTCACCTATATCGACGACGTCATCGAAGCCATCGTGCGGCTGATGCGCCTGCGGCCGCAGCGCTGCGACAGCGAGCCGCCACAACGCATCCTCAATGTCGGGAACAGCAGCCCGGTCATGCTGATGGACTTCATCGCCTGCCTGGAAGCGTCCCTGGGCAGGGAGGCCGACAAGCGCCTGCTTCCCATGCAGCCCGGAGACGTCCCGGACACATGGGCGGACACCTCCCGACTCGTCGCCCTCACCGGCCATTCGCCGTCCACGCCGGTGCGTGAGGGCGTGCAGCGGTTCGTGGACTGGTACCGCGCCTATGTGCCGGGGCGCGAACGCTCAGGGGCCGTGGGCTGACACAGGCACGGACCGGTGGCCACGGGCAGAAACGCCTGCGATGGCCAGATCAGGAAAAGGAGTCTTGGCATGCGCGTACTGGTGGTGGAAGACGATCCGGGCATCGGTGGCGGCATCATGGCGGCCCTGCGCAACGCCGGTCATGCGGCCGACCTGTTCACCACGTTGTCGGCCGCCTGGACGGCCCTGAACGTGGAGTCGTTTGACGTGATGCTGCTGGATCTGGGGCTGCCCGATGGGGACGGGCTCGAGCTGCTGACCCGCCTGCGCCGCCAGCCGGCCCCCGCCCCCGAGGCGACCACAGGTGCACAGCCTGACATGCCGGTGCTGATCATGACGGCACGCGACGGGGTCAGCGACCGCATCGCCGGCCTGGACAGCGGCGCCGACGACTACATCGTCAAGCCCTTTGATGCCGACGAGATGCTGGCCAGGCTTCGGGCCATGACCCGCAGGGCCGCCGGACGCAGCCGTCCCGAGATCGAATACGGCGCCCTGCGCATCGATCCGGCGGCACGGCAGGTCCTGCGCGACGGCCAGCCGGTGGCCCTCGGGGCCAAGGAGTTCGCCCTGCTGATGGCCCTGATGCAGGAGCGGCCACGGGTGATGTCCAAGGCGCGGCTGGAATCGGCCCTCTACGGCTTTGGCGATGCGCTGGAGAGCAATGCCATCGAGGTGCATGTGCACCACCTGCGGCGCAAGCTCGGGGATGGCCTGATCCGCACCGTGCGCGGCGTGGGCTACTTCATTCCGGAAGAACCCGCATGAGGCCGCTTCCTTCCTTGCGCGGTTACCTCTGGGCCTGGGCAGCCGGTGCGCTGGTCATCGTCTGGCTGACCCTGGCGGCGGCGGCCTGGAACAGCGGACGGCATGAGGCGCGGGAAATCACCGACGGCAAGCTGGTGTCGGTGGCCCGCCTGCTGCTGGCTCCGCACGACCAGGCATCACTGGATACACCGGAGAACCGGGCGAGCGATCGCCGCGACTACGCGGTGGAGCTGGTCGTTCTGCGGTGGCAGGACGGGCAACTGGTGGAGGACAGCCACGGGCTGGCCACCGCGCTTTCCCTGCAGCAGCCCCCCGAAACCGGCTTTCGCAGCGTGCGCCTGGCCGACGGCTCGGGGCAGGCCGAGTGGCGCCTGTACAGCGCGACCGACGGACAGGGAGGGCACGCCGCTGTGCTGGTGGACATGGCCGAGCGCAACGAGCTGGGGGACGACCTGGCCGAGCATGTCGTGCTGCCGGTCCTGCTGGTGCTGCCGGTCGTGATGCTGTCGCTGTGGCTGGCCATCCGACGCGGATTGCGGCCCTTGTCCCGCCTCTCCACCGAGGTGTCGCAGCTGGACACGGCGGCTGGCCGGCGCCTCGATCCGGACCGCCGGTTCCGGGAGTTCGCCAGTTCGGTCGCGGCCATCAACCACCTCGTCGATTCCTTGCAGGAACAGGCACGGCGCGAGCGGGCATTCGCCTCGGATGTGGCACATGAACTGCGCACACCGCTGGCCTCGCTGGCGCTGGGCGCCAGCGCCGCGCGCCAGGACCCGGACCCCCAAGCGCTGCAGCGGCTGGAGAACGACGCCCTGCGGGCAGGTCGCATCCTGCAGCAGCTGCTGGACCTCGCCCGGGTCGAGCGCGACGCCCAGCCGGGTGCGTCGGTGCAGGTGGAGCTGGGGTCTCTGGCGGCATCGGTGGTGGAAGACCACGCGCCCCGGGCCTACGAGGAAGAACACGAGCTGGCGTTGGCGCGGCCCGAGACGGCGGTGACGGTCACCACAGCGCCCATGCTTGCCGAGCTCGCGCTTCGCAACCTGGTGGACAACGCCATCCGGCACACACCGGCCGGCACCCAGATTCTGGTGGAAGTCTGGTCCGATGCGTCATCGGCAGGCGTGGCCGTCAGCGATGACGGGCGACGGACCGGCGCAGGCATGCGGCCCGCCTCCGACGGGCTGGGGCTGGGTCTGCGCCTGGTCGTACGCATGGCCGAGCAGATGGAGGCAAGGCTGGTGGAAGGCGACGCAGTCGCACCGATGACCACCCGTTTCGCGCTGGTCTGGCCCATCCACAAACCATCGACTTGAGGACAGGCATGCAGGAGAAGCGACGCGGAATGATCCGCATCTGGTACGCCGCGGGCCACTCCTGGCGGGGTCTGCGGGCCGGCTGGTTAGAACCGGCCTTCCGCCAGGAGGTGCTGATGGCGCTGGCGCTGGCGCCGTTTTCGCTGGTGTTGGCGCGCCAGTGGGTCGAAGCGGTGGTTCTGGTGGGCGTTCTGGTGCTGGTGCTGATCACCGAGCTGCTGAACACCGCGGTGGAGTCGGTGGTCGACCGCATAGGGCCGCAATGGCATGCGCTGTCCGGACGCGCCAAGGATGTCGCGAGCTCTGCCGTCCTGCTGAGCCTCTTGCTGTGTGGAGGCGTCTGGGTTTCGGCAGCGGTGCGCTGGTGGTGGTTCTGAACGGCCCCGGGTGCCTCCGGAGTTAAGTGCCGGTTAATCTGGAGAGCGCAGGCTGCAGCCCGTGAGGTCCGAAGGATCTCCCGGCCATTGCAGCGCACATGATCTTCTCTTCCATCCTCGAACCCCCGCTGCGGATCACCGCGTCCGCCCGACCGACCGCCACGTCCGTCTCGCGGCCCGGGCGCACCGGCTGGCTGACGAACGCCCTTCTGGCACTCTGGCTGACCCTGGCCGGCAATCTCCCCCTGTGGCAAAAACTGCTGGCCGCGGGAGGCACCGGTGCGACGGGAGCGTGGCTGATGTTCTCGCTGGCGGCGATGGTGGCGGGCCTGATCTTCGCTGTGCTGTCCCTGGCGAGCTGGCCCGGGATCCACGCACCCGTGGCCAGCTTCCTGGTGCTGGCGGCGGCGGCGAACACCCATTTCATGCGGACCTATGGCGTGGTCATCGACGCCTCGATGATGGCCAACGTGATGCACACGGATGCCCGCGAAGTCCGTGATCTCCTGAGCCTTCCACTGCTGCTGACCCTGCTGCTGGTGGCAGGTCCTGCGCTGTGGTGGATATGGGGCCGGCCGATGCCGCGGCAGCGGCTCTGGCCGCAACTGCTGCGCAATGCCGGGGCCGTGGCGCTGGGGCTGATGGTGGCGCTGGCCTGCGGGATCGCCGGCTATCAGGGCCTGGCATCGCTGATGCGCAACCACAAGACCGTGCGCTACATGATCAGCCCGCTGAACACGGTTTGGGGCGCGGGGCTGCTGGCCGCCCAAAGCCTCCCGGGCAAGGCGCGCGCCAGCGAGCCCCTGGGCCAGGACGCCCGCCTGGGTGCCAGCTATGCCGGTCAGGTCCGACCGCTGTTGCTGGTGCTGGTGATCGGCGAGACCGCCCGGGCCGAGAACTGGGGCCTCAACGGGTATGCCCGCCCCACCACGCCCGTTCTGGAGCAATGGCAACAGCAGCACGGCCTGGTCAACTTCCCGGACGTGCGGTCCTGCGGCACCAACACCCAGGTCTCGGTGCCCTGCATCTTCTCGCCCTTGGGGCGCGAGGCAGGGGGCGACCGCCCCGGCACAAACGAAAACCTGCTGGACGTGCTGCAGCGCGCCGGCCTGGCCGTGATGTGGCTGGACAACCAGTCGGGTTGCAAGGGTGTGTGCGACCGCGTGCCCCATGCCAGCACACGCGACCTGCAACTGCCGGGCCTGTGCGAAGGCGGCGAGTGCTTCGACGAGGCCATGCTGCATGGCCTGGACGAACGCATCGCCTCGCTCGATGCCGGGCGCCGCCAGCAGGGCGTGGTGCTCGTCATGCACCAGATGGGCAGCCACGGCCCCGCCTATCACAGGCGCACACCGGCAGCGCAGAAGCGCTTTCTCCCCGAATGCAGCAGCAACGCCCTGCCCGACTGCACGCCGGAGCAGCTGCGCAACGCCTACGACAACACGATCGCCTACACCGACCATTTCCTCGGCCGGACACTGCAATGGCTGCAGGCGCAGGCGGACGAGGGTGCCTACGACACGGGCCTTCTGTATGTCTCCGATCATGGCGAGTCGCTGGGCGAGAAAGGCCTGTACCTGCACGGCCTGCCCTATGCCTTTGCGCCGGACCAGCAGACGCGGGTTCCCATGGCCACCTGGCTGTCGCCCGGCCTGCAGCAAAGAGCCGGTTTGGACACCGGCTGCCTGCGCGCCAGGGCCGCCGGACCGGTCTCGCACGACCACGTCTTCCACTCGGTGCTCGGGCTGCTGGACATCCGCACCGCGGCCCGGCAGGCGGCGCTGGACCTGTACGCGCCCTGTCGCAGCGGCTGATCAGGCCGCGGCCGGCAGGTCCAGCCGGGCACTGAGTCCGCCTGCGTCGCTGGTCTCCAGGTGCAGGCTGCCGCCGTAGAGCTCTGCCAGCTCGACCACGATGGCCAGACCCAGGCCGCTGCCAGGCACGGACTCGTCCAGCCGGACACCCCGCTGCAACACCGCGGCCCGCTGTTCGGGCGCGATGCCGGGTCCGTCGTCGTCCACCAGAATCTGCAGCCGACCGTCCCCGCGTTGCACCTGTGTGCGCACCCGGGTCCGGGCGCTTCGGCAGGCGTTGTCCAGGAGGTTGCCCAGCATCTCCTGCAGGTCCTGCTCTTCGCCGGCAAAGGCCCAGTCGGCAGGTGTCTGGCCTGCCTCCAGCTGCAGGTCGCGTTCGGCGTAGAGCTTGGCCATCACACGCAGCAGCCCGGCCAGCAGCGGTGCCACCGGCGTGCGCTGGCCCGGGAGATGCCCGGTGGCTGCAGCGCGGGACCTGGCCATGTGCCACTGGATGTGACGCCTGGCCAGCGACACCTGCTCCCTGACCAGCGGGGCCAGCGCGCTGCTCCCATCCTGCCGTGCAGCGTTCTCCAGCACGGCCAGCGGCGTCTTCAGTGCATGGGCCAGATTGCCCGCCTGTGTGCGGGCCCGGGTCACCACCTCGGCATTGCGGTCAAGCACCCCGTTGAAGCCGTCGACCAGGGGCTGCAGTTCGAGCGGAAACCGCCCCTCCAGTCTCTGGGTACGGCCTTCACGCACCCTCTGCAAAGCCAGCTGCAGGGCCTTCAGTGGCGCCAGGCCGACGGTCACCTGGGCCCATGCGGCCAGTGCCAGCAGAAGGCCCAGGCCGGCCAGCGACGCCGCGAGCACCCCCCTGAACCGGTCGACCGCCGCCTGCACGTCCGCCATGTCCGCCGCCACCATCAGCCGCCAGCCCACCAGCGGATGCTCGGCGACCCGCAATGAACGCTCGATGACACGCAGCCTTTCACCCTGCGGGCCGATGCCGTCGTGGCTGTGCAACTGACCGTCGGCCAGCGCATCCGCTTCGAGTCGGAGGTCGGCATCCCACAGCGAGCGGGAGCGAAGCACACCCCGCCGTCCCTGTCCGTCGTCGTTCAGGCGGTCGAGCTGCCAGTACAAGCCTGAATAGGGGCGTTCCCACCGTGGATCGGAGAGGGTGCCCGGATCGATCCGGGGTTGTCCCTGCCCGTCGAACACCAGCCGTGCGGTGAGCTGGTCGAGCTGCTGCGTCAGGCTGCCGTCGAACTGCCTGAGCACATGGTCCCGGAACATGGCCCCGAGCCACCACTGCGCCCCGGCCAGTGCCATCGTCAGCGTGACCAGCGTGGCGACCAGCAGTCGCAGGCG
>SBFS01000270.1 GCA_006227825.1 Burkholderiales bacterium
CCGTGGCGCCTGCCGCACCGGCAGCGGCCAGCGGCCTGCCCAAGGTGACACCTTATGTCCTCTCGGTTGCCGAACTGGAACAGGTGGCGCGCGAGAGCGGGCTCGAATGGGTGAACTCGGACAGCGACAAGGTGGCGGCGGTCCAGGCCGCCATCGCCGCCGAGCCGCGCCCCATCCATGTCCCCAGGGAACCCAGGCCTGTGGTGATGGTCGACGAAGGACCGCTGGTGCTGGTGGAGACCCGCAAGGATCTGCGGCAGGTCACCCTGCCTTTCGAGCAGGCCTGACCCCGGCAACAAGCCCAATCGGCCATCGGCCCGCCTGGGCCCAGGCCCGTCCTCGCCGGACGGGCCTTTTTTCATGGCCGTGCGCGCATGCCCGGCTCTGCCGCCGGGCTTCAGTCGACCAGGGCAGCCTGCTTCCAGGCCTGCAGGGCCGAGGCCTCGTCCCCGCGCTCCTGGGCCAGCAGGGCGATGGAGCGCCAGCAGCGGCGCAGCAGGGTGCGGTCAACGAGCCGGGCGCCGGCCTGACCGAGCAACTGGGCCGCCTTGCCCCACAGCTGGCGCTGCAGGCAGGCCTGTCCGGTCAGGTACTGCAGGCAGGCGTTGTCGGGCCAGTGGCGCTGCCGCTGCTCCAGACGGGCCAGCCACGCATCGTCGATGTCGGCCAGTGCCGGCTCCAGCACGCGCACCAGTTGCGCCTGGAGGGCATCATCGAGCGTGTCGAACTTCTCCCAGACCGGCTCCAGGCACTGTCGCACCCACGCGTGGGTTTCCGTCACCGCAGGAGCGGCTGCGGCTGCGGCTGCGGACCCGCTGTCGGCGGACTGCTGCGGGTCAGACAGGGCCAGCGCCCGACGGGCTGCCGCCAGGGCCAGTTCGGGCATGCCCCGCTCGAGAGCGTCGAAGCCGGACCAGACCTGGCGCAGCTGCGACAGGTCGTGCGCCTGCTGCAGGGCATCGAGCGCCAGTCCCCGGATGAGGCTGGCGGAAGCGGCAGCAGAAAAGGCCTTGTGCTTGGCCAGCAGACGCGCGGTCTCCAGGGCCTCGGCACCGGCACCGTCCAGCCTGGCCACGCGAAGCTTCAGGCGCAGCGCCTGGATGCGGCGAGCCGCCCCTTGCGGCAGGAGCGCCAGACGGGATCTGGCCTGCTCCGGATCGCGGTCCTCGACCGCCCAGCGGACCGCCCGCAGCAGGGCGCCCTCGCTGGCCTCCGGCATCAGCCGCGACCAGCGCGGCTGCAGCACCTGGGCCAGGTGCTCGTCCCGCAGCGCCCGGTTCTGCAGCGACTGGGCACTCTCGGCCAGCAGGAGGTGGGCCAGGAACTCCATCTGCTCCTTGCGGGGCCAGGGCGACGCCCTGGAAGAAGCGATCTGGTCGAGCGCCTGGCGGGCACAGGCCTGGGCGCGCACGAAGCGGCCCGCGAGCTGATGGGCCAGCGCATCGAGCACCGCACCGACCACCGCCCGCTCCTGCTGCTGGCCACGCCAGCGCCTGGCCTGCGCCGGCAGGTCACGGATGGCGGACAGGGCCCGCAGGGCCAGGTGCAGGAGACCGAAACCGAACACCAGCAGGAACAGCACCAGGTTGAACGAGACGTCGACCCGGTGCGGTGGCCAGAACAGGGTCACCGTGCTGCGGTTGTCTCCCACGAGCAGGGACAGTGCCACGGCCAGCACGGCCAGGCCCAGGAGCACGAACACCCCGCGGACCACACCGGTCTGGCGCCCCCGCATCAACGGCCTCCGGCGGCCACCGACAGCGCGGCCAGGGTGTCGTCGGCGCGCGGCAGCTCGTGTCCGACCAGGTCCTCACGAAGCTGCGAAAGTGTCCGCAAGGCGCTGGCCACCTGGGGCACGCCGCGGTCGAAATAGGCATCGATCGCCCGGGCCACCGCCGCCAGGTCGGCGCGGGCCGAGGCGTTGTGGCGCGCCAGCAGGCTCAGGCGTGCATTGAGCAGCTGAAGCTTGAGGTTCTCGCGCAGGAAGAAGGCCTGATCGGGCGCCAGCAGGGCGGCCTCCGGGCGGTCGATGCGGCTGACACGCACCAGTTCCTGCCCGCTGCGCGAGACATCCGCCCAGGCGCGCTGCCACCACGCGGTCCACCAGGTCGACACCCTGGCCCAGCCGCCGGCGACCTCAGGGCCGTCAGCTTGCGGGCCGTCGGCGGGGCTGTCCACCGAGCCGTCCGACGCGGCCGCCGCAGGCGCGGCCCCGGCCGGGACATCCACCCGGTTGAGCAGGGGCCAGTCGTCCACCTGGCGCACCAGTTCGTCGAGGACCTGGACAGCCGTGGGCACATCGGCCACCGGCGTGGACTGGATGCGGTCGATGTCCCTGGCGATCGCCCGCTGCACCGGATTGAGCCGGGGCTGCGCGGCCCGGGCGATGCGGGCATCGGCGGCCTGCAGGGCCGAGATCAGGGGCTGTGCACTGCCGGTCAGCTCGGTCTGCTGCTGGGCCAGCCGGACAGCCGACTCCAGGTCCTGCACGAGGTGGTCGTCCCGCGAGCGCGACAGGCTGAGCATCAGTTCCTCGAGCTGGGTGCGCTGGAGACTGACTTCCGACAGCCGCAACTCGGCCACACTCAGGCGCGCCTGGAGTTCGTTGACCAGGGCTTCGGCCTCGCCCGCCCGGGTGCGGGCCTGCGCTGCCTCGAGGGCCACATCCTGGCTGCGCCGCGCCAGCTCCTGCTGTGCCTGGCCCAGGCGCTGCCAAAGCATGCCGGTCGCCAGCAGGGACAGCAGGGCGACAGCGAGCGCGAGCCACGTGGCGGCCCCGCGGATGGCGCGAGGCGACACCTCCGGAGCAGGGCCGGACACCGGCGAGGATGGCGCCGGCGTGCCGGAATGCGGCAATGGGGATTCCGGTGTGCTCGTGGTCATGACCATCCGGATTCTAGGGCCGCCAGCACATCCGCCGGCGCCGGCCGGCTGGTGATCACCGGTGCAAAGCCCGCTGCCTGCGCTGCGGACGCGATGCGAGGATGTGTGGCCAGCGCCGCAGTGGCGCCGGCGTCGAATGCCGGCAGCAGCTGCCTGAGATTGGCCAGCGCCTGCGAACTGGTGAACAGCCAGACGGCGCCCGGCCCGAGGTGTCCCATGACCTGCTCACGCAATGCAGCGCCGGCGTCCGGCGGACGCCGCTCGTAGGCCATGCAGGCCGTCACCAGCGCACCGCGCTCCCGGCAACGCGCCATGAGCCATTCGCGCCCCTGACCCGCCGGTGTGCCGTCGTTCCCCTCGTTCGTGTCCGCGTCCCCTCCGCGCACCACCAGCAGGCAGCGCCCGGGGGCCATCTGGTCGCGCACCTGCGGCCACAGGTGCTCCGAGTCGAACTGCGCCGCGTCGGCCGGCGGGGCATCGATCCGGTCGGCCGGCACACCGAGCAGGCCCAGCGCCCGCCCCAGCTCTCGCGCGGTGCCCGGACCTGGCGCCCAGAAGCGGGTGCGAACCTCGCCCGGCTGCGGGGGGGCGTGGGCGCCGGCAAAAAAATGGCGGACCGCCGCCGCGCTGACAAACATCAGCGCATCGAAGGTCCACCACCGCCCGCGGGCTGTCGCCAGCCCCGCCTGCGCATCGGCAGACGACGGCGGACCGATGTCGATCAGCGGCAGGGACACCGCAGGCCAGCCGTGCGATTGCAACGCGTCGACCCAAGGCCGGGCGTCGTCCCGCGGGCGGGTGACGACCACCGTCGGCCGGCGCATCCCCGGGGCGGGCACCGCCACGCCGGGCAAGCTGTCAGCCCCCCGTGGCCGGCAGGCGGGCCCCGGCGGCCTTGAGTTCCTGCGCGACCGCGGCACCCAGGGCCTGCGCCTCGGCCAGCGAGCGCACCTGCGCCTGCTGGCGCGCCCGGAGCACCGGCGTGCGGCCGTCCGGGTCGCCCCAGGCAGCCTCCATGACGAGCCGGTCGGCCTGACCGGGCAGCCAGTCGGCA
Organism: Burkholderiales bacterium; assembly: GCA_006227825.1. Lineage (GTDB taxonomy): Bacteria > Pseudomonadota > Gammaproteobacteria > Burkholderiales > Burkholderiaceae_C > Hydrogenophaga. The sequence goes on from SBFS01000270.1 coordinate 3,938, forward strand.
TAGGCGGCCAGCGGAACGGAGCAGCTGCCACCCATGACGCGCGAGACGGTGCGCTCGGCCACCACGCGCAGCCAGGTGGGCATGTGCGCCAGCGGCGCCAGCGCCGCCGCCAGCTCAGGGCGCCCGGTGCGGATCTCGATGCCCAGGGCGCCCTGGCCGGCCGCGGGCAGGGACTGGTCGGTCTCGAAAACCGCCCGGATCCGGTCCTGCAGCTGCAGGCGCCTGAGGCCGGCCGCCGCCAGAACGATGGCGTGGTACTGCCCCTCGTCCAGCTTGCGCAGGCGGGTATCCAGGTTGCCACGCAGCGGCTCGATGCGCACGTCGGTGCGGCCGAGCCGGTCCAGCATTTCGCGCAGCAGCACCAGCCGGCGCAGGCTGGAGGTGCCGACCACCGCATCGCGTGGCAGGTCGGCCGGCCCGGCCGAGGCAGCCGACACCCAGGCGTCGCGCGGATCCTCGCGCTCCATCACGCAGGCCAGCTCGAACCCGTCGGGCAGCTCCATGGGCACGTCCTTGAGGGAGTGCACGGCCATGTCCGCCCGGCCTTCCTCGAGCGCGACCTCCAGCTCCTTGACGAACAGGCCCTTGCCCCCGACCTTGGACAGGCTGCGGTCCAGGATCTGGTCCCCCCGGGTGGTCATGCCCAGCAGGGTGACCCGATGGCCCTGCTGCTCCAGCAGGGCCTTGACGTGCTCGGCCTGCCAGAGGGCCAGCCGGCTCTCGCGCGTGGCGATGGTGATGGACAGCGGTGCGGAGGGTGTTGAATTGGACACGGCGCGATGTTGAAAAAGATTCAGGCCCTGCAAGCCACCGGGACGCGTCCGGCGGCGCCAGTCCCGGCCTGGGGCCTTCGCTCGATGCTAGCATGCCGGTTGCCCGAATTTTCAGCACCCCGCCCCCATGAAATCCGTGCCTGCCCGCCCCGCCCCTGCCCCACGCGACCGTCCCGGCACCGACAAGGACAGGCCGCTGATCGAGGACATCCGCCTGCTGGGCCGCATCCTTGGCGACGTGATCCGCGAGCAGGAAGGACAGGCTGCGTTCGACCTGATCGAGCAGGTGCGCCAGTTGTCCGTGGCCTTCCGGCGCCATGAGGACGCGTCGGCCGACCGCGACCTGAAGAAGCTGCTCAAGAAGCTCAGTGCCGACCAGACGGTGAGCGTGATCCGGGCCTTCACCTATTTCAGCCACCTGGCCAACCTGGCCGAGGACCGCCACCACATCCGCCGCCGTGCCGTGCACGAGCGCGCGGGCGACCTGCAGCAGGGCAGCCTGGCCATGTCCCTGCGGCGCCTGCGCGAGGCCGGTTTCGGCGCCGCCGACGTGAGCCGGGCGCTGGAGCATTTCCATGTCTCGCCGGTGCTGACCGCCCATCCGACCGAGGTGCAGCGCAAGAGCATCCTCGATGCCGAACGGGCCATCGCCCGCCTGCTGGCCGAGCGCGAGAGCGGTGCCGACATCCCGGCGCGGGCACTGGCCGAGAACGAGGCGCGCATCAAGGCGCGCATCGTGCAGCTGTGGCAGACGCGGCTGCTGCGCTTCACCAAGCTGACGGTGGCCGACGAGATCGAGAACGCGCTGAGCTACTACCAGGCCACATTCCTGGAGCAGATCCCGCGGCTCTACCGCGACCTCGAGGACAGCCTGCAGGCCGAAGGCGCTCCGGGCGCCAGGGTGCCCTCCTTCCTGCGCATGGGCCAGTGGATCGGCGGCGACCGCGACGGCAACCCCTTCGTCACCGCACAGACCCTGCAGCTGGCCCTGCGCAGCCAGGCCGAACTGGTGCTGCGCCACCACCTGACGCAGGTGCACCTGCTGGGCACCGAGCTGTCCATGTCCGCCATGCTGGCCGATTTCAGCCCCGAGATGCTGGCGCTGGCCCAACGGTCCCCGGACACCAACGCCCACCGGCAGGACGAGCCCTACCGGCGCGCCCTGACCGGCATCTACGCCCGCCTGGCGGCCACGCTGCGCGAACTCACCGGCGGCGAGGCGGCCCGCCACGCGGTGGCCCCCCAGGACCCCTACCGGGCGGCCGATGAATTCCTCGCCGACCTGCGCACCATCGAGACCTCGCTGCTGAGCCACCACGGGCAGGCACTGGCGCGCGAGCGCCTGCAGCCGCTGATCCGCGCCGTGGAGGTGTTCGGCTTCCACCTGGCCACCATCGACCTGCGGCAGAGTTCCGACAGGCACGAGGAGGTGGTGGCGGAGCTGCTGGCCCGGGCACGCATCGAGCCGGACTACAGCGCCCTGGACGAAGCGGCCCGGCAGGCCGTCCTGCTGCGCCAGCTCAACGATGCAAGACCGCTGCGTGTACCCGACGCCGACTACAGCGCACACACCCGCAGCGAGCTCGCCATCTTCCATGCCGCCCGCGAAGGGCGTGAGCGCTTTGGCGCGAACGCCATCCGCCACGCCATCATCAGCCACACCGAGACGGTCAGCGACCTGCTGGAGGTGCTGCTGCTGCAGAAGGAATGCGGCCTGCTGCACGGGATGCTGGAAGGCCCCGGCTCGCCCGCCCGCTGCGACCTGATCGTGGTGCCCCTGTTCGAGACGATCGAGGACCTGCGCAACGCCGCCCCCATCATGCGCGACTACTACGCGCTGCCCGGCATCAGGGACATGGTCCGGCATGGAGATCCGCAGGGTTATGGCGAGCAGGACGTGATGCTCGGCTACTCGGACAGCAACAAGGACGGCGGCATCTTCACCAGCAACTGGGAGCTCTACCGCGCCGAGATCGCCCTGGTGAGGCTGTTCGACGAACTCAACGCCACCGCCGGTCCGCAGCGTGAGGGCCATATCCGCCTGCGCATGTTCCATGGCCGCGGGGGCACGGTCGGTCGGGGCGGTGGCCCGAGCTACCAAGCCATCCTGGCCCAGCCGCCGGGCACCGTGCGTGGCCAGATCCGGCTGACCGAGCAGGGCGAGGTCATCGGCTCCAAGTACGCGAACCCCGACATCGGGCGGCGCAACCTCGAGACCCTCGTGGCTGCCACGCTGGAGGCCACACTGCTGCAGCCCACCCGTGAAGCACCGCCTGCCTTCATGGAAGCGGCCGACGCCCTCTCCGGCCACGGCATGGCCGCCTACCGGGAACTGGTCTACGACACACCGCGTTTCGCCGAGTACTTCTTTGCCGCCACCCCGATCCGCGAGATTGCCGAGCTGAACATCGGCTCGCGCCCGGCCTCCCGCAAGGCGACGCAGCGCATCGAGGACCTGCGGGCCATTCCCTGGGGCTTCAGCTGGGGGCAGTGTCGCCTGACCCTGCCCGGGTGGTACGGATTCGGTTCCGCGGTCGAGCGCTTCGTCAACGGGCAGGGCGCGGCCGGTGTGCGCCAGCGGCGGCGTCTGCTGCAGCAGATGGCGCGCGAATGGCCGTTTTTCGCCACCCTGCTGTCCAACATGGACATGGTGCTGGCCAAGAGCGATCTGGCCCTGGCCTCGCGATACGCTGAGCTGGTGCCCGACCGCCGCCTGCGCGCGCGGGTGCACGACGCCATCCGGCGCGAATGGCAGCGCACGGCCGAGGCCCTGGACATGATCACCGGCCAGAAGGAACGCCTGGCAGGCAACGCCGCGCTGCAGCGCTCGATCAGGCACCGCTTTCCGTACATCGATCCGTTGCACCACCTGCAGGTCGAACTGATCCGCAGGCACAGGGCCGGTGCGGACGACAGCGATCGCGACGGCCGGATCCGGCGTGGCATCCACCTGTCGATCAATGGCATTGCCGCCGGGCTGAGGAACACGGGCTGACCTGCCGGCCTGCCCGGCCCTCCCTACAATCCGGGTGTGAGCCACCTTCTGAACGCCGATCTGCACAGCCACTCCCTCGTGTCCGACGGCACACTCACGCCCGAAGCGCTGGCCCGGCGGGCCAGGGAGCGTGGAGTGGAGCTCTGGGCACTCACCGACCACGACGAGCTGGCCGGTCAGGCGCGCGCCATCGAGGCCGCGCGCCAGGAGGGCCTGCCCTACCTCACCGGTACCGAGATATCGGTCAGCTTCGCGGGCCAGACGGTGCACATCGTGGGGCTGGGCATGGACCCGGACCACCCGGCGCTGGTCGAGGGCCTGCGCGCCACCCGGGGGGGCCGCGAGGTCCGGGCGCGCGCCATGGCCGCCGACCTGCAGCGGGTCGGCATCGAGGGGGCCTTCGAAGGTGCCCTGCGCCATGTCGACAACCCGGAGCTGATCTCGCGCACCCATTTCGCACGCCACCTGGTCGAAACCGGCGTCTGCTCCGACACGCACGAGGTGTTCCGGCGCTTTCTGGTCGAAGGCAAACCGGGCTATGTGCCGCACCGCTGGGCCAGCCTGCGCGACGCAGTGGGCTGGATCACCGGGGCTGGCGGGGTGGCCGTGATTGCACACCCGGCCCGCTACCGCTTCACCGCCAACGAGGAGTACGCGCTGTTTTCCGAGTTCAGCCAGCTCGGCGGGCAGGCGGTCGAGGTGGTGACCGCCGCCCACAGCGCGCCCGAGGCGGCCAGGTACGCCGACTTCTGCCGCGAGTTCGGCCTGGCCGCCTCGCGCGGCAGCGACTTTCACTGCCCGCAGGAAAGCCGCGTCGACCTGGGACAACTGCCCGACCTCCCGGGCGAGCTGACACCGGTCTGGACCCTGCTCGAGTCCCGCATCCACTGATGGCCCCGACCTCCGCAGGCCCGCGCACGCTGCAGGGCATCCTCTTTCTCGTGGGCGCGACCGCCTGCTTTGCCGTGCTCGACACCGGGGTCAAGGTGGTCGGTGCGGTCATGTCGGTGCTGGTCGCCGTCTGGTTCCGCTACCTGTTCCAGGCCGTGGCGGTCAGCGTGTTCATGCTTCCGGTGCGCGGACGGCAGCTGCTGCGCACCGCCCAGCCCCGGTTGCAGTTGCTGCGCGGCCTGCTGCTGTTCACCGTCAGCCTGCTGTCCTTCGTCAGCGTGCAGTACATGCCGGTGGGCGAGTTCACCGCCATCGTCATGACCACGCCCCTGGTGGTGACCCTGCTGGCCGCCCTGTTCCTGCACGAGAAGGTCAGTCCGCTGCGGTGGCTGCTGGTGGCCGGCGGCTTCGCGGGCGCCCTGCTGGTGGTGCGCCCCGGCGGCGAGCTGTTCGGCTGGACCAGCCTGCTGCCGCTGGCCATGGTCACGGCCTATGCGGTGTTCCAGATCCTGACCAGCCGGATGGCACGCACCGAAGACCCGATGACCATGCACTTCTACACCGGCTGGGTCGGTGCGCTGGCGGCAACGCTGCTGGTGCCCCTGGTCTGGCAGGCCATTCCCGACCTGCGCACACTGATGCTGCTCTGCCTGATCGGCCTGATGGGCACGGTCGGCCATTTCCTGCTGATACTGGCCTTTGCCAGGGCCCCCGCGTCGACGCTGACCCCGTACCTGTATGGCCAGATCGGATTCGCCATGCTCTGCGGCTGGGTGGTGTTCGACCACGTGCCGGGCGCTCTGGAGCTGGCGGGCATGGGCCTGATCGTGCTGTGCGGCGCCACGGCCAGCTGGCTCACGGCGCGCCTGCCCCGGCGCCCGGCGGACGCAGGCGCAGGCGCACAATGACACCATGTCGCAGTTTTTCGAAGTCCACCCCGAGAACCCGCAACCGCGGTTGCTGAAGCAGGCGGTCCAGTTGCTGGAGCGGGGCGGCGTGCTGGCGGTGCCCACCGACTCGAGCTACGCGCTGGTCTGCCATCTGGACGACAAGTCGGCCGCCGACCGCCTGCGGCGCATCCGCCAGGTCGATGACCGGCACCACCTGACCCTGCTGTGCCGGGACCTCAGCGAGGTGGCCAGCTACGCCCGCGTCGACAACCGCCAGTACCGGCTGCTCAAGCTGGCCACTCCCGGTCCGTACACCTTCATCCTCGAAGCCAGCAAGGAAGTGCCGCGGCGGGTCAGCCATCCCTCGCGCAAGACCATCGGTCTGCGCGTGCCGCAGCACCGCACGCTGTCCGACCTGCTGGCCCTGCACGGCGCCCCGCTGCTGGCGACCACCCTGATCCCCCCCGGAGAGACCGATCCGCTCAACGATGCGCACGACATCCGCGAGCGGTTCGAGCACGAACTGGCCGCCGTCATCGACGCCGGCGCCTGCGCACTGGACCCCACCACGGTGATCGACCTGACGCCCATGGGCACCGGGGGCGAACCCGAGGTGCTGCGGCAGGGGCAGGGTTCACTGCAGCACCTGGGCCTGTAGGCACAAGCCGGACCCCCGGCCGACCGGCAGCGGTCCATCTGGGACAATAGGCGTTTTGCCCGAGCCAGCATGGACTTCGCACTCATCATCCAGACGGTTGCCATCTACGCCCTGCCGGTGCTCTTCGCGATCACCGTGCACGAGGCGGCCCACGGCTATGCGGCACGGCACTTTGGCGACAGCACGGCCCACATGCTCGGCCGCATCACGCTCAACCCGATGCGCCACATCGACCCCATCGGCACCATCGCGATGCCGCTGCTGCTGTACTTCGCCACCGCCGGCGCGTTCCTGTTCGGCTACGCCAAGCCGGTGCCGGTCGATTTCAGCCGCCTGCGCAACCCCAAGAGGGACATGGTCTGGGTCGCCCTCGCCGGCCCGGGGGCCAACCTGGTCCAGGCCGTGGGCTGGACGGTGCTGCTCTACCTGCTGCTGGCCGCCGGGGTCCAGGAGCGCTTCTTCATCGAGATGTGCCGCGCCGGCATCCTGGTCAACCTGGTGATGTTCGCGTTCAACATGTTCCCGCTGCCGCCCCTGGACGGCGGTCGCATCCTGGTCGGCCTGCTGCCCAACCACCTGGCCTACACCGTCTCGCGCGTCGAGCCCTACGGCTTCTTCATCGTCCTGGGGCTGGTCCTCACCGGGGTGGTGGGCAACCTCTGGCTGCGCCCCCTGATGAACCTCTCGGCCCAGGCCATCGAACTCCTGCTCACCCCGCTTCGCCTGCTTCTGCTCTGAGTACCCCGTCCCCCATGAAGACCCTGCGCGTTCTCACCGGCATCACCACATCGGGCACCCCGCACCTGGGCAACTACGTCGGCGCCATCCGGCCGACCGTGCGGGCCAGCCGCCTGTCGCATGTCGACAGCTTCTATTTCCTGGCCGACTACCACGCCCTGATCAAGGTCGGCGAGCCGGCCCGCGTGCAGCGCTCCACACTGGAGATCGCGGCCACCTGGCTGGCCTGTGGCCTCGACCCCGAGAAGGTCACCTTCTACCGCCAGTCGGACATCCCGGAGATTCCCGAGCTGACCTGGCTGCTGACCTGCGTCACGGGCAAGGGGCTGCTCAACCGCGCCCATGCCTACAAGGCCTCGGTGGACAAGAACACCGCCGCCGGCGCGGAGCCGGACGACGGCGTGACCGCCGGCCTGTTCATGTACCCGGTGCTGATGGCGGCCGACATCCTGATGTTCAACGCCCACAAGGTGCCGGTCGGTCGCGACCAGGTCCAGCACATCGAGATGGCGCGCGACATGGCCTCCAGCTTCAACCACCTCTATGGCGAGCATTTCACCCTGCCGGAGGCCGAGATCGAGGCCCACGTCGCCACCCTGCCCGGGCTCGACGGCCGCAAGATGAGCAAGAGCTACGACAACACCATCCCGCTGTTCGCGCCACGCGAGCAGTTGCGCAAGCTCATCATGGGCATCGTGACCGACTCGCGTGCACCGGGCGAGCCCAAGGACACCGAGGGCTCGGCCCTGTTCCAGCTCTTCCAGGCCTTTGCCAGCCCGCAGGAGACCGCCGCCTTCGCCAGCGCCTTCGCCGAGGGCATCGCCTGGGGTGAAGCCAAGGAGCGGCTCTTCGAACGCCTCGACCGGGAGATCGCCCCCATGCGGGCCGTCTACGACGAACTGATGCGCGACCCGGCCCGCATCGAGCGCACCCTGCGGGCCGGCGCAGACAAGGCCCGGGCCATCGCCACGCCGTTCACCGCCCGGCTGCGCCACGCGGTCGGCCTGCGCCCGCTGGACAGCGTGGCAGGCGAGGGCCGCACGGCCCGGACGGACAAGGTGGCCACACCCACCTTCAAGCAGTACCGGGAGGCCGACGGGCTTTTCCGCTTCAAGCTGCTGGACGCGCGCGGCACGCTGCTGCTGGAGAGCGTGGGCTTCGAGTCACCGCGGGAAGCGGCCCAGGCCATCGCGCGCCTGCGCAAGGAAGGTGCGGCTGCCCTGCCCGGGCTGGGCACCCAGTTGCAGATGCAGGGGCCGCCGCAGGCCGTGGCCGAAGCACTGGCCCATTTCAGCGAGAACGGCTGACACCGCTGCCGGCGGCGCAGCGGCCGGCCCCCCGGCTGCCGGGTTGTCGCCAAACCGGCGCTTTGCCGATATGCTTGGCCCCACCGGCCTGCTGTAATACTATACTTTCCCCATGAGCATTTTTGTCATCGACGACCACCCACTGATGCGGGAAGCCGTGGTCATGCTGCTGCGGCGTCTGCGGGCATCGACACAGGTGGTGGAACTCGAGCGGCTGGCATCGGTCAGCCGGGCGATCGCCGAGCACGGCGAGCCCGAACTGGTGTGCCTGGACCTCAAGCTTCCCGACACCAACGGTGTGTCCGGTGTGCGCGAGATCCGGCAGATGCTGCCGGACACCTCGCTGATCGTGCTGTCGGCCTCGCCAGCCTCCGACTACGAGGACCTCTCGCGCGAGGCCGGTGCCGACGCCTACGTCGAGAAATCGGCCGGTGCGGCCCAGATCGCGCGCGTGCTGCGGGAGTTCCTGGCCGACGAGCCCGAGGACGAGAACGCGCCCACCATTCCCGACAAACTGTCCAAGCGGCAGAAGCAGCTGCTGGTCATGCTCGACCGCGGCCTGTCCAACCGCGACATTGCCGAGCAGCTTCAGATCAGCGAACACACCGTCAAGGTCCACCTCTGGCGCCTGTTCCGGCGCCTGAACGTCAAGAGCCGCTCCCAGGCCAGTCACCTCGCACGCACGGCAGGCCTGCTCGAGCTCTGACCCGTGGCCCGGGCGCGGGACGTGTGCGCGCCCGCGCCGTCACCCCGCCGGCCGCCGCGATGAAGCGGTCTTCAGGCGCGGCATGGGCACCTCCACCAGTTCCGGGACTTGCGCTTTCTGGGTGAAGGCCGGCACCATCACCCGGAACACACTGCCCCTGCCGGCTTCGGAGTTCAGCGCCAGCTGATAACCCATCAGCGTGGCCAGCTTGGAGACGATGGTCAGCCCCAGGCCCAGGCTGTCCTCGGTGCCCTGGTGCTGCGACACCCGGAAGAACTCCTGGAAGATGGCCTGCTGGTGCTCACGGGGGATGCCCACGCCCGAGTCCCAGACCTCGAACACCACCATGTCCTTGCGCACGCGCAGGCCCAGCAGCACCCCGCCCTTCTGGGTGTGCTTGAGGGCGTTGGACACGAGGTTGCCCAGGATGCGCCTGAGCACCACCGGGTCGGCCCAGATCGTGGCGTCCGGCGAGCGCGAGCGCAGGCGCAGCGACTTGCTGGCCGCCACCGGGGCGAACTGCAGGACCACATCGTCCAGCAGTTCACGCACCTTGACATGCTGCAGCTTGACCTTGTAGTTGCCGGCATCGATGCGGGTCAGGTCGAAGAGCGAATCGAACAGCTCATTGATCGCGCGGGTCGACTGGAGGATGCGCGGCGCGATGTCGCGGGCCATCTCGGGCTCGGTGGCCAGCCAGTCGGCATACAGGCTCAAGGCATGCACCGGCTGGCGCAGGTCGTGGGCCGCCGAAGCCAGGAAGCGGTTCTTGGTGGCCACGGCGCGCAGCGACGCACGCGTCTGCAGCGTCAGCGAGTCGATCAGTTCCTGGTTGGAAAACTGCAGTTCGAGGTTGGACTGCTGTGTGGCATGCAGGCGCCGCCCTCCCACCAGCAGCATCCACCAGTACACCAGCAGCAGGACGACCAGGGCCGCCATGGTGTCCAGAACGGCCGCGTCCAGGCCATGGAACGCCACCTGCAGCACGATGCCGCCCGTCACGGTCAGCAGCATCGCCGCGTTGGCCGCGCGGAAAAGAGGAAACCAGGCGCTCAGGGCGATGATGGACACGAGTCCCTGTGCCAGCACCACGAGCACGCACACGAACTGGACGTAGATGTCGGCCCTGAGAAAGGCCAGACCTGTCGGCACGGCCCACAGGGCCGCTGCCAGCACCCATGACCACCCGTAGCGGCGGATGAAATCCCGCCGGGTGTCACCACCCACGCTGTCGTACCGCATGCGGTAGATGCCGATCACCCGGTACCGGTGCAGCAGCACGAACACCATCAGCAAGGTCCAGGCCAGCAGCAGGTAGGTGTCGACTTCGCCGAAAAGGATGAACGCCAGCGCCGGCAACGCCATGCACGAAGCCAGCAGCGAGGCCATCGCCCCGTCCATCACGACACCGATCAGCTGGGCGTTCACCCACTGCTCCCGCACCTCGGGCGATGCGGGAATGTGCTGGTGGGTCGCAGGCTGTGTGTCGACGAGCATCGCGGCTGGGTGCTGTTGGTGTGGGCGTCAGTTGATTGTCGCACCGCCCGCCGCCCGCTAGCCGCCCCGCGTGGACGCCCGGGAAGCTGCTAGAATCACGGGCTTGACCGCGGAGAGGTGGCAGAGTGGTCGAATGCACCGGATTCGAAATCCGGCATACAGGATCTCCTGTATCGAGGGTTCGAATCCCTCCTT
>SBFS01000245.1 GCA_006227825.1 Burkholderiales bacterium
TTGGTCGCCGCGATGCCTTCGCAGTAGCGCAGGTTGTTGTCCTCGTTGATGTGGTCGAGGAACAGGATGCCCGGCTCGGCGAAGTCGTAGGCCGAGGTCATGATGGTGTCCCACAGCTCGCGGGCCGGCAGTGTCTGGTAGACCCACAGGCCGTCGGCGCGCTGGAAGGCGCCGCGCTCGAGCAACCGGGCGCCGGGCCGGGCGCGGTGCACCAGCTCCCAAGGACCGTCGGCCGACAGGGCCTCCATGAAGGCATCGGGCACGGCGACCGAGACGTTGAAGTTGTTCCAGCGGCCGGGGGTTCGCTTGGCGGTGATGAACTCCTGCACGTCGGGGTGGTCGATGCGCAGCACGCCCATCTGGGCGCCGCGGCGGGCACCGGCGCTCTCCACCGTCGAGCAGCTCTGGTCGAACACGTTGATGTAGCTGCACGGACCGGAGGCCATGGACGCGGTGCCCCGGACCTCGGCGCCCTTGGGCCGGATGCGGGAGAAGTCGTAGCCGACCCCGCCACCTCGGCGCATGGTTTCGGCAGCCTCGCGCAGGGCTTCGTAAATGCCGGGGTAGCCTTCGTCGTCGACACCCTGGATGCAGTCGCCCACCGGCTGGACGAAGCAGTTGATCAGCGTCGCCTGGATGTCGGTGCCGGCGGCGCTCATGATGCGCCCGGCGCCGATGGCGCCGGCGTGGAGGTTGCCCAGGAAGCGCTGCTCCCACTCGGGACGCAGCTCTTCTTTCTCGACCGATGCCAGTGCCCGGGCGACCCGGCGATAGAGATCCTCGACGCCGGTCTCGCCCGCCTTGAGATACTTCTCGGCCAGGACGTCCTGGCTGATGGGCTGGGTGAAGGTCAGGTCCTGGGGTCGGACGTTGTGGTCGCGCTTCATGTCGTGATGCCTTTCAGAGGGCGGCAGCGGGACGGACCCCCGCCAGCAGCCATTGCATCAGGTCATGAACGGAACGGATCTCCCTGCCGAACGGCAGTGTACCCGCGCCCCGGAAGAACAGGCCCTTGCGGGCATCGCCTTCAAGCGCGTGGCCCAGCTGCTGGTCGATGCAGAACTGGCCCATCTCGGGCTTGCCATCGCGCAGGCCGCAGTGGGCCAGGCAGTCGAAGGCCATGTTGCACTGCTTCTTGACGTGGGCCACCGCCTTCAGCTTGGGTTCGACGCGCAGGTACTTGTCGAGCCAGGGGGTGCGCACCGCGCGTGCCGGCAGGCCGGCCACGCTGATGAATTCCACGATGTCCTCGGGCCGCGCCTCGGCCAGCACGCGCTTGAAGACCGGGTCGGCGTCGCACTCCTCGGTGACGGCGAACGCGGTGCCCAGCTGCACCGCGCTGGCGCCCAGACCCTGCAGGCGCAGGATGTCCTCGCGGCTGCCGATGCCGCCGGCGGCGATGAGCGGGATCTCGCGCTCGATGCCGGCGCTGCGGAAGAACTCGAGCACCGCCGGGATCACGTTCTCGAAATCGAAGCGGGTGTCCTGCAGGTCGGCCACCCTGGCAGCCCCGAGGTGACCGCCGGCCAGGCGCGGGTGCTCGATCACGACAGCGTCGGGCAGGCGGCCCTTTTTCTCCCACTTGCGCACCACCAGCTGCACCCCGCGGGCGTCCGACAGGATGGGGATCAGGGCGGTCTTGGGATGGTCCTGCGCCAGCTCGGGCAGGTCCAGCGGCAACCCGGCGCCGACCACGATGGCGTCGGCCCCGCTCTCCAGCGCCTGGCGCACATAGATGCCGTAAGCCGACAGCGCCTTCATGATGTTGACCGAGACCAGGCCCCGCCCCTGCGCGATTTCGCGCGCGCGGCGGATCTCCCGGTCCAGCGCCTCGAGGTTGGCGGCGTCGATGCGCTCGCGCGCGTCGGGCTCCTTGTCCAGGTGCGCGGTGCGCGCCATGAGGTCCGGATGCAGGCGCCGCAGGTCCACGGATGAAACCGTGCCCACCGCGCCCATGCCGGCGACCGTGCCGGCCAGACGCCCGGCCGAGACGCCCACGCCCATGCCGCCCTGCACCACCGGCACCAGTTCACGGCCGGCCAGTCGCCAGGTGCGCAGACCGCCCTGGCGGCTCAGGCCCAGCAACTGGGCGGCGCGCCGCGCCAGGGAGACCGGCAGGTCGGCCGCGGCCGCCTTGAGATTGTCCAATATGTGATCCATGCTTGAGTCCATCGAATTCACGGCCCAATGCCGTCGGGGCAGGCTACCCAAGCGGGAGGACAAACGCCTTGTGATGGGTCAAGGACCGGTCAGCTGGCGGATGGCCGGAGCCAACAATAGTCATCCGGAGCCTCATGTACCGACAAAGCCGGCCCGTCTCACTGGACCAGCGGGGAACTGGCCCCCTCCAGCTCCAGCCCTTCGATCCGCGCCTGGCCGACCAGAAGCTGCAGGTACTGGCGCAGCGCGGTGGCCCGCGAGTGCAGCGACAGCCGCGCGGCGATGCGTTCGCGCACCTCCTCGAAGGGCGGCAGATGCCCCTTGCGCCTGCCGAGCACCTCGATGATGTGCAGCCCGAAACGGGTGTGCACCAGACGCGGATGCACCCCCATGCCCCAGCGCGAGTCGCTCTGGAAAAACAGCTCGTTGGCCAGCTCCGGGGCGCAGTCCTCGGGCCTGAGCCAGCCCAGGTCACCTCCCTGGGCGCCGGACGGGCAGTTGGACAACTCGGCGGCGAGTTGCTGGAAGCGGCCCGGCGGCACGTCCTTGCGCGCCAGCTCCAGCAGCGCGGCCTCGGCCTTGTGGGAGAGGGCATGGACATTCACCCCGGGCGTGACCGCAAACAGGATGTGGCGCACGTGCAGGGCCTGGCCGACGATGAAGTGCGGCCTGTTGGCCTCGTAGTGGCGCAGGCACTCCTCCCCGGTCGGGGCGGGGGTTTTCACCTCGTCATCGGTCATGGTCTCGATGACCTGCCGCTGCGCCTCGTCGAGCTCGGGTGCCAGCAGCCCGGTGTGACGGGGCAAGAGCCCGAGCTGCACGGCCCGCTGGCGCAGCAGCTCGGAGAGCGCGCGTTCGCGCAGGACTTCGGCCTCGACATGTTCACCCGGCTCGTGCAGGGCGATGCCGTTGACGCTGGCCGGGACGATCTGCCGCTGCCCGGCGCAGGCGCAGTGGGCGCTGCCACAGCCCTCGTTGATTGCTGCATTCACGGTGTGCCTCCTGCCTTCAGTTCGACGCGGGACGCTGCCCGGCTCCGGCTGCGGGCCTGAGGCCGAGCTTGCGGCTGCGCACCACCTGGTAGGGACGGAACACATAGGCCAGCGTGCCGAAGCCGCTCCACACATGCACCAGCCGGCTGAACGGGAACAGCAGGAAGATGGTCATGCCCAGCACCAGGTGCACCAGGTAGATCCAGTCGAGGTCGGCGATGAGGGCGGCGTTGGGGTTGAAGGTGAAGATGCCCTGCGCCCAGGCCGACAGCTGCAGCATCGCCTGGCCGTCGGAGTGGCCGATGGAGAACGGCAGCGAGATCAGGCCCAGCACCAGCTGCACCCACAGCACGATCAGGATGAACAGGTCGGTGCGGTGGCTGGTCAGGCGGATGCGCGGATCGAATATCCGGCGGTGCAGCAGCAGGGTCAGGCCGATGAAGCAGACGAACCCGGCGATGCCGCCGGCCGTCACCGCGACCATCTGCTTCTGGCCCGCGGTGATGAAGGGCTCATACACCCAGTGCGGGGTGAGCAGGCCGACCGTGTGGCCGAAGAACAGGAACAGGATGCCGGTGTGGAACAGGTTGCTGCCCCACTTGAGCTGTGCCTTGCGCAGCAGTTGCGACGAATCGCTTTTCCATGTGTACTGGTCGCGGTCGAAACGCGCCAGGCTGCCCATCAGGAAGACCGTGAGGCAGATGTAGGGATAGACGTTGAACAGGAAGTTGTGCAGCGTGTTCATGCCTGCGCTCCTTGGGGGTGAGAGTTCTTCACGATGCGGATCGGTTGGGGCTGGCCCGGCTTCGCCTGCCCTTCGGTGGAACAGCCGCCGAACACCTCGGGCTCGGCCCAGCTGTCATCGAGTTCGGGCTCCGGGGCCACCGCGACGGCCTCGGCCTTCTCACCGGACAGCTCGAGCACGGCCGCCAGCACGCTGGCGTAAGGGCTCTGGCGCTTGAGCAGCGCGCTGAAGATCACGCGCACGATGTGGGCGGTCTCGGCCAGGAACTCGCGCGCCTGCTGCGGCGGCTGCGTCGAGGCGAACTCCAGCAGCACGGGCAGGTGGTCGGGCAGCTCCTGGGGACCGAGATACAGGCCCGCCTTCTCGTAGGTCTGGATCAGGTCGATCATGGCGGGCCCGCGGTCGCGGCTGTCGCCATGCACATGCTCGAACAGGTGCAGCGCGGTGCTGCGCCCCCGGTCGAACAGTTCGACATACTCCGACTCGACCTGCAGCGCCGGCAGGGTGCCCAGGCGCTGCAGCAGGGCCTGCAGTTCATCGAGACGCTGGGGCGGCAGGGCCGACTCGGTGCTCAGGGCCTGGGCCAGGTCGGCCAGATGGGCGCGGAACTCCGCGTCGGGATAGCGCAGCAGGTGCGCCAGCACCCGCAGCGTCAGCCTCATGGTCCGGGGGGGTTGGGCAAACCACATGACTCAGGCCTCCACCTTGATGGGAATGGTGCGCTTCTTCTCGCTGCCGAACAGGCTGGTTTCGGTCACGCCTTCGGAGCAGCCGTTGCCAAAGCTGAAGCCGCAGCCACCGCGCACGTTGAACGCGTTCTCGGCGTACTCGCGGTGGGTGGTCGGAATCACGAAGCGGTCTTCGTAGTTGGCGATGGCCATGGTGCGGTACATGTCCTCCACCTCGGCACCTCCCAGGCCCACCTGGTCGAGCACGCTCTGGTTGTGCACGCCGTCCACATGCTTGGCCCGCTGGTAGGCGCGCATGGCCAGCATGCGCTCCAGCGCCCTGACCACGGGAGCGGTGTCGCCGGCGGTCAGCAGGTTGGCCAGGTATTTCACCGGGATGCGCAGCTGGGCCACGTCGGGTATCTCGCCGTTGATGCCGACCTGGCCGGCGTTGGCCGCGGCGCTGATGGGCGACAGCGGCGGGACGTACCAGACCATGGGCAGGGTGCGGTACTCCGGGTGCAGCGGCAGCGCCACCTTCCAGTCCACCGCCATCTTGTAGACCGGGCTGTTGCGGGCCGCCTCCAGCCAGGCCTCGGGAATGCCGTCGGCGCGGGCCTGGGCAATCACCCTGGGGTCGTGCGGGTTCAGGAAGATGTCGAGCTGGGCCTGGTACAGGTCGGTCTCGCGCTCGACGCTGGCGGCCTCGCCGATGCGGTCAGCGTCGTACAGCAGCACGCCCAGGTAACGGATGCGGCCGACGCAGGTCTCGGAGCACACCGTGGGCTGTCCGGCCTCGATGCGCGGGTAGCAGAAGATGCACTTCTCGGCCTTGCCGCTCTTCCAGTTGTAGTAGATCTTCTTGTAAGGGCAGCCGCTGACGCACATGCGCCAGCCGCGGCACTTGTCCTGGTCGATCAGCACGATGCCGTCTTCCTCGCGCTTGTAGATCGAGCCCGACGG
>SBFS01000274.1 GCA_006227825.1 Burkholderiales bacterium
GCGCTCACGCCGGCCGTGCCGGTGCCGGGCGCGGCCAGGTGCAGCACGTCGCCTGCGCGCAGGTGGCGGCCGGCGTGGCCACCGAACTGGCCGAGCGTGAAGGTGCTGCGGCTGCCCAGGTAGAGCGGCACGTCGAAGCCGCCGCCGACGGCCAGGCACAGGCGCGCGCCGGCCTCGGCGCGGCCGATGGCGAGCACACTGCCCGCGGCCACGCGGTGGCTCTGCCACATGGGCAGCGGCTGGCCGTCGAGCATGAGAGGTGCGGGCGCGCCGGTGACGGCGATGACGGCGTCGGCGTTGAAGCGCAGTGTGGGGCCGGACAGCGTGATCTCCAGCGCTGCCGCATCGGCATCGTTGCCCACCAGGCGGTTGGCCAGGCGGTGGGCGTAGGCGTCCATGGGCCCGCTGGGCGGCACGCCCACGTCCCAGTGGCCCAGGCGGCCCGGCCAGTCCTGCACGCTGGTCTGCACACCGGGCTCGACCACCTCCACCGTCGCGGGGCGGAAGTGGAAGCCGTTGAGAAAGCGCGTGACCTGCCGGCCTGCGCGGAACACCGGGTCGCGCACCACCTGGCGCAGGTAGCCCAGGTTGGTCTCGATGCCGGCCAGGCGCGTGGCGGCCAGGGCGGCGTCGAGCCGGGCCAGCGCCTGCTCGCGGTCGGGCGCGGTGACGATGAGCTTGGCCAGCATGGGGTCGTACCAGGCGGGCACCTCGGTGCCGCGCTCGACCCAGCCGTCCACACGGGCATCAGCGGGGAACACCACCTCGGTCAGCAGGCCGGCGCTGGGCTGGAAGTTCTTCGCCGGGTCTTCGGCGTACAGCCGCACCTGGATGGACGCGCCCTGCGGCGCAGGCGCGAGTGTGGCCAGCGGCGCCAGGTCGCCGGCGGCGAGCTGCACCATCCACGCGACCAGATCGACACCGGTGACCTGCTCGGTCACGCCGTGCTCCACCTGCAGGCGCGTGTTGACCTCAAGAAAGTAGAACTGGCCGGTGGCGGCGTCGCAGACGAACTCCACCGTGCCGGCCGAGCGGTAATTGACCGCCTGCGCCAGCCGAACCGCGGTGGCGTGCAGTTCGGCGCGCTGTGCGTCCGTCAGCCCCGGCGCGGGCGTCTCCTCGATCACCTTCTGGTTGCGGCGTTGCACCGAGCAGTCGCGCTCGCCCAGCGCCAGCACCGTGCCCGCGCCGTCGCCGAAGACCTGCACCTCGATGTGGCGCGCCTGCTCGACGTATTTCTCCAGGAACAGGCCGGCGTCCTTGAAGTTGGCGCTGGCCAGGCGCTGCACCGAGGCGAACGCGTCACTGAGTTCGTCTTCGCTCCAGACCAGCCGCATGCCGATGCCGCCGCCACCGGCCGTGCTCTTGAGCATGACCGGATAGCCGATGCGCAGGGCTTCGGCACGCGCCTGTGCCGCATCCTGCAGCAGGCCGGTGCCGGGCAGCAGGGGCACGCCGCAGCGTTCTGCCAGGTCGCGCGCCGTGTGCTTGAGGCCGAAGGCACGCATCTGCTCGGGCGTGGGCCCGATGAAGGCGATGCCCGCGTCCTCGCAGGCCTGGGCGAACCCGGGGTTCTCGGACAGGAAGCCATAGCCCGGGTGGATGGCCTCGGCGCCACAGTCCCTGGCCACCTGCAGGATGCGCTCGGCCCTGAGGTAGCTCTGCGCCGCCGGGGCGGGGCCGAGCAGGTACGCCTCGTCGGCCTCGCGCACGTGGCGCGCCTGCGCGTCGGCCTCGGAGTACACGGCCACGCTCTGCACGCCCAGGGCCCTGAGGGTGCGGATGATGCGGCAGGCGATGGCGCCTCGGTTGGCGATCAGGACCTTGCGGAACATGGGCTCTCCGGTGGCAGGCCGTCCTGCCCAGTCAGGGAAATCAGACGGGTCGTCCCGTCGTCACAAGAAACAGATGCACACACGAACCGCCTCCGGCACACACCGCAAAGCGGCGCAGGGGGGTTCTCATGTCGGGTCCCACACCAACAGCCGGATCGGCGTGGGGTTGTAGGCGTTGCAGGGGTTGTTGAGCTGCGGGCAGTTGCTGATCAGCACCCACAGGTTCATCTCGGCGCGCATCTCCACGTACTTGCCCGGCCCCGAAACCCCGTCGTCGAACTTGAGGTCACCGCCCTCGGTGACCGGCACGTTCATGAAGAAGTTGATGTTGGGCACGAGGTCGCGCTTGGTCAGCCCGATGTCGGCGTTCTGCAGCGCGATCAGGTAGTTGTCGCGGCACGAGTGCATGAACTTCTTCTGCAGCGCAT
The DNA here is from genome assembly GCA_006227825.1 of Burkholderiales bacterium. Classification (GTDB taxonomy): domain Bacteria; phylum Pseudomonadota; class Gammaproteobacteria; order Burkholderiales; family Burkholderiaceae_C; genus Hydrogenophaga. Next base: position 2,264 of record SBFS01000274.1, read on the forward strand.
AGCGCACGGTGTTGCTCTCGGCCGCGCAGGCGCCACCGAGGGTGTCGTGGCGGCCGCAGGTGTCGGCCACGATGGTGAGCATGGGCCGGCCGTCGTTGCTGCGGATGACCGAACCGGTGGTCAGGTAGATGCCGCCCTGGTGCACCATGGTGTCGATGGCGCTGTAGTGCTCGGCCAGGTCGTCCCGGTTGTAGAAGAGCACGTCTGCGGCCTGGTTGCCCTCCAGGTCCACGATGCGCAGGGTCTGGCCCTTGTCGACGGCAAACAGGATGGGCTCGCCCGGGGGGTGTCGCTGGTCGAGCACGGCGTCGGCCGGGTCGAGCGCGCTTTCGTGGATGCGGATGTCGGTGGCCTGGTTTTCGGTGGTGGCGTTCATGAAGGTCTCCGCGTTCACAGGTACAGCACATCCGAGTTGTGCAGGGCGCGCGCGTTCTCGGGCCGAAAGGCACGGCAGGCGTCATTGGCCGGTGCGGCGCCGCAGCGCCAGGCCAGCAGCCCCACCTTCTTCGGCGCGTAGACCGGGTTGGGGTCCAGTGCGTGCGGCGCGGTGCTGATGGCCAGGATGACGTCCATGTCGAAACGCAGCTCGACGAAATCGCCCGCCCTCGCATGGCCCGGGGCAAAATGGAAGCGTCCCTGCGTGTCGACGCTGACCTTCGAAAAAAGATTGACAGGCGCGATCAGGTCGCGCCGTGTCAGGCCGTACTTGCCGATCTCGATCAGCAGTCCGTCCTTGCCGGAGCGGTACATGCCGTTGCGCGCGTCTTCGTAGCGGCGCTCGCCGTACCGGGCCGCCATGCGCTCGTTGTCCAGCAGGGCGCCCAGGGGGTCGTGCCAGCCCAGGCTGTCGGCGGTGAAGCTGGCCATGCTGCGGCCCATGTCGCTCATCAGCACATGGCCGGCCTGGTAGTGCGCGGTGTGCTGGGCCTTGAGGCTGTCGGGCATGTTGTAGCGCTCGAGCTTCTCCAGCGCGGAGTACAGCACCACGCTGACGTTGGGGCCGCCCTCCAGCGCCACGAAGCGGATCGCGCTGCCGCGCGGCATGCGCCAGCTCCAGTGGCCGCCACCGGGCACGATCTCGCTCCACATGGCGCGCGCCGTGTCCACACCGGCCAGCGCGGCCTGAGGAAAGCGCTGCCACAGCGCGGGCGCGTCCACCGGAGCGGTCTGCGGCGGATTGGCGGGCACCGGCACCTGCGGCTCGGTCCAGGGGGTGTCGGAAAGGGTCTGGCTCATGAAAGGGCTCCGGGTGTCGGGTTCTGTCAGACGGTCTCTGCCGCGGCACCCGAGAGGCGCTGCAGCTGCTCCAGGTCGGTCTTCATGCCGGAGGTCTCGCGGATGCGCTCCAGGATGTCGCGCTTGAGGCGCAGGAACTCGGGCGCGTGCTTGAGGTCCTGGGTGCGCTGGTCGCCGAAGGGCACGTCGTAGATCGTGTCGATGCGGCCGGGGCGCGGCGCCATCAGCACCACGCGCTGGCCCAGGTACAGCGCCTCCTCCACATCGTGGGTGACAAAAACGATGGTGGCCTTCTCCAGCCGGTGCACGTAGCGGATGAGGTCGTGCATCACCTCGCGCGTCTGGGCGTCCAGCGCGCCGAAGGGCTCGTCCATCAGCACGATGTCGGGCCGGCCCATCAGCGCCCGCGCGATGGCCACCCGCTGCTGCATGCCGCCCGAGAGCTGGTTGGGCCAGGCCCCGGCCACGTTCTGCAGGCCCATCAGGCGCAGCAGCGCGTCGGCCCGGCCCGAGGCGGCCTCCACGTCGGACGAGGTGCGGTCCTTCGTGTGGGCCGCGAGCTGGCGGCAGAACCTGATGTTTTCCAGCACCGTCATCCACGGGTACAGGCTGTAGTGCTGGAAGACCATCGCGCGGTCGATGCCAGGGCCGGTCACCGCGCGGCCGTCGACCAGCAGCTCGCCGGCGGTCTGAACCTCCAGGCCGCCGATCGTGCGCAGCAACGTGCTCTTGCCGCAGCCCGAGGCCCCGACAAAGGTGACGAACTCGTTGGCGCCGATGTCCAGGTCGATGTGCTCCAGCGCGTTGACGGTGGCGCCATCAAAGCGCTTGTAGAGGCCGCGCACGGCGATCTTGGGCGATGCGGGATCGGTGTGGGGATGCATGTTGCTTCAACCTTTTCTCGTCAAGGAGCCAAAGCGCCGAACGAAGTGCCTGCATCCACACGCACCGTGGAACCGGCTCCGCCGGTCCACAGGTGCGGTCCCCCCTCCCAGCCGAAGGCGCCGGAGAGGGGGGAAGACGCGAAGCGGCGCAGGGGGGTGTTCACTTCAGGTACAGCCAGGGGAAGGCGCGACGGTGCGCCAGTCGGAACAGCTGGTCCGTCACCAGGCCGATGAGTCCGATGACGATGATGCCGGCGAAGATGGTGTCGGTCTGCAGGAAGCGTTGCGCGCGCAGGATGGCGTAGCCCAGGCCCGAGTTGGCGGCCACCAGTTCCGCCACCACCAGGTAGGTCCAGGCCCAGCCCATGGTGATGCGCAGCGTGTCCAGCAGGGCCGGCTTGGCGCTGGGGAAAATGACCTTCTCGATCAGCTCACGCCGGTTCGCCCCCATGGTCTGTGCCGCCTCGACCTGCGCGGCCGGCACGCGGCGCACGTCCTCGGCCACCATCAGCACCATCTGGAAGAAGGTGCCGATGAAGATGATGGCGATCTTCGAGCCCTCGTCGATGCCCACCCAAAGCATCACCAGCGGAATGAAGGCCACCGCCGGCATGTAGCGGATGAAATCGGTCAGCGGCTCCAGCAGCGCCTGCACCGCGCGGTAGGTGCCGATGAGCAGACCCAGCGGCAGCGCGATCACCGCCGACAGCAGGAAACCGGCCACCACCCGGTAGATGCTGATGCCCATGTCGCCCATCAGGCCGGTTTCGGTGGCCCAGGTCCAGGTCCTGTCCAGCACCTGCAGAGGCGCCGGCAGAAAGGTCGCGTCCATGCCGCCCCAGGCAGCCAGCGCCGTCCACAGCAGAAGCGGCGTGACCAGCCCGGTCAGGGCCAGCACCCAGTAGGCCCGGCGCGAGATGGGCGCACGCACCGTCCACAGCTTGGAACGCCGGCGCGGCACGGCCGGCGCGCCGGCCAGCGGTGCCAGGGCCTTGACGGCAGGAGGAAGGGTCTGGGACATGCGGACTCCTGGACTGGGACAAAAGGCGGAGAGGCTCGTGCACATGCAGCGAAGCGTCTCCCGGGCTTTTGTCCCTCCGTGGAGCCACGCGATCGTGGCCGACCGCTCTCGGACCAGCCGGCGCTGCTGCGTGCATGACGGCAGAAGCAGCGCCCGGAACCCTAGCGGTCTTCAAGGCAAGCGGCGTGCATGGGCACGGCGCCTCTCTGCCTTTGGGTGTTAGCAAGACCGGTGCCAACATACACCGGGGATGCAGGCGGTGTTTGCGCACCAGGTTGGGGAAACACGCACCCCGGCAGGGCGAAGGTGGTCAGCCGCCGCCGATCCATTGTTCCGTCAGGAGGATGACGCCGACGCCCAGCACGGCGCCCAGCGGAGGCGCCCAGTGCCGGCGCAGGCGCGATTGCGGCGCAATCTCCTGGAACATCAGGTAGACGATGCCACCGGCTGCCATCAGCATGACGGCGCCGAGCACGCGCGGATGGTCTGCGAGGCCGAAATGCGCGGCCAGACCGGCCACCGGTCCGATCGGGGCCAGAAGAAGCATGAAGCGCAGGATCCTCGCCCGCGTCATGGATGGCAGACCCACCAGCTCCCGGTAGGCATTGAAGCCTTCCGGGATGTTCTGCAGTCCGATGACCAGGGCCAGCACGAGGGCCAGATCCGGGTCGGTGGCCACCAGGCCACCGAGCGCGACCGATTCGGGCACGAAGTCGACCAGCATGCCCGTCAGCTGCGGCACCTCCCGGCGCCGCAGCCCGAGGCTGCGTTCAATGGCAAAAAACAGCAAGCCACCGAGCACAAAGAGCACCACGGAGCCGTAGGCCTGTCCGACCATCGAGGCTCCCTGCGGCAGGAGCACCTGGAACACGGCGCCCAGCAGGAGACCGCCACCGAAAGCGATGATGAAATGGCGGAACTCCGTCTCCAGCCACCGGGGGCGGATGCGCTCGCGGCCTGCGAGCCAGCCTCCCGCCGGCATGCACAGCCCGGCAGCGGCGGTCAGGACGACGATCAGGGCAACTTCGGACATGCTGATGGCGGGGATTGTTCCACACGACCACCGCCGGCTGCCCGGTCTGGGCTGGGCCCGGGAGCCACAAGGAACCTAGGCGCCAGCCCCCGCCAGATAGGCCCGCACCAGCTCGCGCAACCGCTCGCGACCGAAGCTGGGGTCGTGCCCGGCGTGCACCACGTTGACCGGCAGGGACAGCAGGCGCTCCATCGTGCGGGCATAGGCCACGCGGTCGGAATGGTGCAGGTGGTCGATCAGCGGGCCGTCGTAGATGGCGTCGCCCGAGAACAGCGTGCCGGTGCGCGCTTCCCACAGTCCAATGCTGCCCGGGGAGTGCCCGGGCAGGTGCAGCACCTCGAAGTGGCGGTTGCCCAGGTCGATGACGTCGCCGTCCTCGAGCTCGCGCGTGACGCTGGCCTGCCGGATTTCCCACGCCGACAGGTCGTAGTCGGGCGTGGGCAGGGCGGTGATCGCCGGACCGCCGGTCTGGTAGCCGGGGACGTCGATGCTGACGTCGCGCAGGTCGAAATCGGCCAGCGTGTGCGCCGGGTCGGCACCCCGCAGCCCCGGGGCTTCGAGCCGGTGGCACCAGCATTCGTCGAACTCGTGGTGGCCGCCGATGTGGTCCAGGTGCACATGCGTGGCCAGCGCCGCCACACGCTGGCCGAACAGATGGCGCGAGGCCGCGTGCAGGCTGCTGACGCCCAGGCCGGTGTCGACCACCAGATCCAGCCCGCGCCCGCGAATGTGCCAGATGTTGCAGCGCAGGAACGGGATGACATGCGGCTCGGTGATGAGCGTCAGGCCGTCGCCGACGCTGCGGAACTCGAACCAGTTGCCGTCAAGGACCTGCATCATGGCGTCACCGGCTGGCCGGCGGTTGCCCAGGCAGGCGCATCGCCGAACTCCACGTCGAAGTCCAGGAGCGCAGCCGCCTGGCCCGGGTGGCGCTGCACCAGCCCGTCCAGGGTCTCGTCGGGCCGCAGGTCGGCCGGCCACGGCGCTGTGCGGGGGCGCACCGTGATGGCGTAGCGGCCGGCAATGAACAGGCGTTGGCCGCCAGGCTGGCCGTCGGGGTGCACCGACTCCAGAGCCAGCAGCGGGGCGGTGGAGCCGGGCAGTCGCTCCCAGACTTCCAGGTACTGGCCATGCACGCCGGTCTCGATGACGCGCTCGGGCGTCTCGAACACCATGGTGCCGGCGTCGGGCGTGCTGCGCGGGGGCTGGATGTCCCACAGGCGGTGCCAGGTGCAGACATCGGGCTGGCCGCCGTGCCCGGGCGTGATGCGGGTGTGGCCGAAGAAGCCCTGCAGCCGCGCCCGGCCGGCGGGGCTGGCGAGGTCGACACCGGCGGGCACGCGCAGGTCGGCGTGCCACAGCGCGGTCTGCAGCCAGTGCACGCGGGTGGTGGTGTCGCGGCCTTCGGGGGTCTCCAGCAGGGTGCGCACCCAGACACCGCGGTAAGCCGGTGGCACGGCGCCGGCCGAGGCGGGTTCGGGCAGCAGGCGCCAGCCAGGGGGCAGGGTCGGGTGGTGCGGGTCCATGCGGGAGCGGGTGTGCGGGTTTCAGGAATGGGTGGAGACGGGCGCGAGCGCGGTCAGCGCAGCCACCGCCTCGTCGGTGCTGCAGACCTGGCCAAAAATGCCGCCCTCCACACCGATCATGGCCAGGGCCGGCGCCTGCAGCTCGGGCTGGCTGGCGGCGGTGGCATCACCGACGGTGGTGCACACAAACCCGCGGTCCACCGCCTCGCGCAGGGTGGAGTGCACGCAGACCTCGGTGGTGACGCCGCACAGCAGCAGCCGGCGGATGCCGAAGGCGCCGAGCAGCGCGCCCAGCGTGGTCTTGTGGAAGGCGCCGTAGCCAGGCTTGTCGATCACGTGTTCACAGGACAAGGGACGCAGCTCGGGCACGAAATCGTGGCCCTGCTCGCCACGCACCAGCAGACGGCCCAGCGGCCCGGCGCTGCCAATGGCAGCCCCGGCGGCCACGCTGCGCGCCAGCTTGGCAGGGGGACAATCCGAGAGGTCCGGCAGGTGGCCTTCGCGCGTGTGGAACACGTGCAGGCCGGCGGCGCGCGCGGCGGTCAGCAGCGCCTTGACCTGGCCCACCACGGCCTGCATGCGCGAGATGTCGATGCCAGCCTGGTGCGCGTAGCCCCCGGGGCTGCAGAAATCGCGCTGCATGTCGATGACGACCAGCGCCGTCGTCGAGGGGTCGAGATCGCGTATCGTGTTCATGGCGCGGGGCGGGTGAATCCGGTGGTGATGGCCTCGGCCATGCGGCGGGCCACCTCGTCGGCCAGCAGCCTGCCCTTGGCGGCATCCGAGCCCCTGGCCGACGAGAGCACGCCCGACGGCGGCACCCAGTCGGTGCGCGCGGGGTACATGTCGTAGGGCGGGAAGTCGGCCGGGCCATCGTCCGGCAGCAGGTCCATGCGAACCAGCGACGGATGGTGGTGCAGCATCATGGACGTCTCCAGCACGGCCGCGTGCTCCAGCGCGAAGCCGGGGAAGCCGTCGGGAAACACATGACCGAGGGTCTCGGGCGTCATGAAGTCCCAGTACTCCAGCCGCATGACCTGCAGGGGACAGGCCGGGTCGGCGGCCCGGGCATCGCGCAGGCCGAGGTCGATGCCCTCGATCAGGAACCACTGGTTCTCGTAGTGCCCGTTGACGATCACCAGCTTGTCCACGCCATGCCGCGCGAACTCGCGCACCGCATCGCGCACCTGTCCGATCAGCGTGCCGGCGTCCACGCTGGTGGTGCCGCAAAAATGCTGGCCGCCGCCGCACTTGGGCTGCGACTTGTAGCCGTAGCTCAGCGTGGGGGCCACCAGGCCGCCCACGCGCGCAGCGGTGTCGGCCGCGACGGCGCTGGCCAGCAAGCCGTCGGTGCCCAGCGGCAGGTGCGGACCGTGCTGCTCCAGCGCACCCACCGGCAGCAGAACCGGCGGTCGGTCGGTGAGGATGCGCTGCCGGTAGTCGAGCCAGGAGAGCTGGCTCATCCAGACGGTGGGGGTTTCGTTTCCGGTGGTCATGTCAGGCTCCGGTGGAGGCAGTGGGGGCGGTGGAAGATGCGCTGTGTGCGGCCTGGGGTGAGGGCGTGCGCCCGCTGTCGAGCGCTTCCACCAGCGCCGCGATGGCAATCAGCGCACCACCGGCCCAGCCCATGGGGGTCAGGCTCTCACCGCCGAACCACACGGCGGTGAGGACGGCCACCACCAGTTCGGCCAGCAGGATCACACCGGCGCGGCTGCTCTCCAGGTGGGTGACGCCGAACTGCCAGGTGGCGGTGGCCAGCAGCAGCCAGCCGAAGCCGTAGGCCAGGATGCCCAGCCAAACCAGCGTGCCCATGGCCGGCAGGCCGTGGCCCAGCGCGCCGGTGGCAGCCAGCGAGATCAGCCCGCAGCCGGCGAACACGGCCAGCGTCTTGGTGCGCATGGGCACCGCCTGCGCGGCGCGGGCCAGGATGTTGTTGGCGGCGAAAGCCAGACCGGCCGACAGCGCCAGAAAGTCCACCAGGGTCAGGGAGAGGCCGGTCACGCCCGGCCCGCCCAGCACCATCCAGAGGCCGACGATGGCGGCCACCACCGCGGCCCAGCGCAGCGGGGGAATGTGCTCCTTCAGGAACAGCCAGCCGCCCAGCACCGACCACACCGGCGAGAGGTAGAAGAGAAACATCACCCGCACCACGTCGCCCATCATCAGCGCGTTGACAAACGAGGTGTTGGCCCAGCCGCCGACCAGCGCCAGCGCAAGCACAAAGCCCCACTGCGGCCGCCAGGCGGCGCGGTCGCGCCAGATGAAGGGCAGCGCGCACAGGCCCACAAGCCCGTAGGACAGCAGCGACACCACCGGGCCGCTCAGCCCCTCACCGATGAACCACTTCAGCGGCATCCACGACAGGCCCCACAGGCTGGCGGAAAACAGCAGGACGCCGGTGGCGAGGCGGTCGGACGGGCGGCTCGCGTGTTTCATGGCATGACCGATCCGCCGTTGGGACCGAGCACCTGTCCGCAGTAGAAGGCCGACAGGTCGCAGGCGAGGAAGAGGACGCTGCCTGCGATCTCGGCCGGATCGGCCAGCCGGTGCTGCGGGATGGCCAGCTCCTTCTCGACCCACTCGGCGCTCATGTGTTCAAGGGACACCATGGCGGTCGCCACCGGACCGGGGGCGATGGCGTTGACCCTGATGTGCTGCGGTGCGAACTCGCGCGCCAGCGAGCGGGTGAGCCCGATCACGCCGGCCTTGGCAGCGCAGTAGGGCGCATAGCGTTCACGGCCCAGGATGCCCAGGTCCGAGGCGATGTTGACGATGACGCCGCCACCGCGCGCCACCATGCCCGGCAGCACGGCGCGGCACATCAGGAAGACCGACTTGAGGTCGGTGCCGAGCAGGCGGTCCCAGTCGGCCTCGGTGGTCTCCAGAAAAGCCTTCTCCTGGATGATGCCGGCGTTGTTGACCAGGATGTCGATGCCGCCGGTGGCGGCCAGGGCCTGGTCCACCAGGCGCTGCACCTCGCCGGCCTGGCTCACGTCGGCCCCGATGGCGACGGCCTGCCCGCCGGCGGCGCGGATCTCATCGACCAGCGCCTGCGCCGCCTCTGCCTGATGGAGATGGTTCACCACGACATGCGCGCCCGCCTGCGCCAGGCGTTGCGCGGTGGCGCGGCCGATGCCCGTGGCGGCGCCGGTGACCAGGGCGCTCTTTCCCTGAAGGGACACGACAAGGCTCATGCCATCACCTCGCCGTGGCTGGCCACCAGACACTGGCCGGTCAGGGGCGCGGCACCATCGCTGGCCAGGAACAGGAACACGCCGGCAAGCTCGTCGGGTGTCAGCATCTGCGGCACGGCCTGGCGCGACAGGATCTCGGCCTCCACCTCGGCCTGGCTGCGGCCGCCGGCCTGCGCCATGGCCTGCAGCGAGCGCATGGCGGCCTCCGTGCGCACCCATCCCGGGCAGACGGCGTTGACCCGGATGCCCCGCGGGCCCAGCTCCAGGGCCAGCGAACGGGTGAGACCGACCACCGCATGCTTGCTCGCGCTGTAGGCGGAGAACCCGGCCACACCGATGCGGCCCCAGATCGAGCTCTGGTTGATGATGCTGGCGCCGGCCGGCATCTGGGGCAGCAGGGCGTGCGTGAGCCGGGTCATGGACGTGACGTTGTTGTCCAGCAGGGCCGCCCACCGCGACATGGCGTCGGGCTCCCGGGTGTCGATCGGCGTGGGATGCTCGGCTCCGGCGTTGTTCACCAGCACATCGAGACGGCCCCATCGCTGGCGCACCTGCTCGGCAACGCCGGCCATCTGCACGTCGCTGCCCAGGTCGCACACGACACCGTGCACCCGGCTGCCGTCCAGAGAGGCCAGCAGGGCATCGAGCGGCGCGGCACTGCGGTCGAGCAGCAGAAGCTGCGCTCCCTGTCCGGCGAAGGCCCGGGACAGTGCCTGGCCGATGCCACCAGCGGCACCGGTGATCAGCACCGTCCTACCCTGCAGGCCGAAGTTCATACCGCGGTCAGGAACGAGACGCCCACAGCCCCGACGAACCCGTCGGCCCGCCCCGGCGTGCCCGGGGGCAGCACCTGGCCGTAGTCGCTGGCAAGCACGCGGGTGACGCGATGGCGGTGGTAGGCGCGCAGCAGCTCGCCCACCGTGACCACCTGGGCATTGCCCTCGGGGTAGAGCTCCCGGTGCAGCCGGGGCAACTGGTACCACGGGGCGACCGGCCGCTCGTGGTGGGCGTTGTGGAAGCCGAAATTGAGCCACAGCAGGTTCAGCCACTTCGCGTCGATGCCCACCACGTCGGTGTAGGTGTTGGCCTGCTCATAGGCCCGGTCGCGCAGCTTGTCCTGCGGGATCGGCGACTCGTCGAGGATGGGATAGGCGTCGTAGGTGTGCTGGAAGCAGTCGGCAAACCGCAGCAGGTGCACGAACAGCAGGTAGGACAGCGCGTACAGGGCCACCGCCTTGAGCGACCACCAGGCCAGCAGCGCCCAGGCCGTCAGCCGCACCAGGGCGACCAAGATCACGCGGCTGCGTGCCTCCTTCTTGCGCTCGCCCATGAAAGGCAGGGCGACCACGAAGCCGCGCATGACGAACTCGACCGCCGGAATGTGCAGCCACTCGAGCGCCAGCACCACCTTGCGCACCAGCGCATGCCTGCGCAGGAACCCCTGCAGGTCGAAGGTGATGACGTCGGCGCGCTCGACATGGTGGCGCATGTGCTTGCGGCGCAGGTCGGCAAAGCTGGCGTAGCAGCTTCCGTTGATCCAGCTCATGAACTTGCCCCAGCGCTCGTTGGCCTCGGGCGTGCGGAAGATGGCCTGGTGGGCAAATTCGTGGATGAAATAGGCCGACCAGGTGAGCGTGAGCGTGACCAGCAGCACGCCAAGGACATTGAGCGCCCAGTGGGACTGGCCCAGCAGGCCGATGCCCAGCGGCCAGCCGAGCACGGTGACGGCCAGGGCCAGGGTGTTGGGCCAAACGCCGTCGGCGTGGCGGAATACCGGTTTCATGACGGGGTCCTCAGGGGTCGGAATGCAGGCCCCCCGCACCCGGGCCGGGTGCGGGGAGTTGCCGGAGCAGACTCACTTGGCCAGGGCCTTGACCAGGCTGGCGTCGAACGTGGCTTCGGTGGCCGGGATCTTGCTGATCTGGCCCTTGGCCTTGAGCAGCTCGCCGATGATCTCGCCGCTGGCGTAGTAGGAGGTGGTCTCCTTGGCCTTGACGAAGGCCTTGGGCATCTCGGCCAGCGGGATGTTGTAGACGCCGCTGAGCTGTTCCTTCACCTCGGCTGCCGAGACACCCATGAACTTGCCGATGATCTTCGCGGCCTCGTCGGGCTTGTCCTTCATGTAGGCCATGCCGTCGAGGTAGGCCTTCATGATGCCGGTGATCTGGGCGGGTTTGGCCTTGATGACCTTGTCATCGAAGACCAGCACGTCGGCGATCAGGCCGGGCGCATCCTTCGACGAGAACACCACCTTGAACTTGTTGCCGCCGCCCTGGCCCAGGATCTGCGACAGGCTGGGCTCGTAGGTCACGCCAATCGGCAGCTGACCGGAGGCCATGGCGGCAGGCACGGCTTCGGGCGTCATGCTGACCGGGCTGATGTCCTTTTCGGTCATGCCATTGATCTTGAGCGCGTAGGACAGCAGGAAGTCGCTCGGCGACAGGGGGTTGTATCCGACCTTCTTGCCCTTGAAATCCTTGACCGACCTGATCGATGCGTCGGCCACGATGGCATCACCACCGTTCGAATAGTCGATGGGCATCACCACCTTCATGTTGCGGCCGGCTGCGACCTGCCCCACCACCTGGTCGTAGGTCAGCATGCCGCCGTCCACCGCGCCCGAGGCGATGGCCGAGGGAATCAGCGCCGGGTCGTTGAAGACCTGCAGTGAGACCTTGAGGTTGTACTTCTTGTAGAGGTCCAGCGCATCGGCCACATAGAAGGGTCCGTATCCGATCCAGACCACGGTGGCCAGCTTCATCGACGCGGGCGTCTGTGCCATCACGCCGGCGGTGGCCAGCGACAGCGCCAGGCCCAGGGCCGGCTTGAGGAAAAGGTGGCGCCGCGAGGAGGAACCCAGGCTGCTGGCGTTGAGGGCGGTGTTTTTCATCAGAGGACTCCAGGGGTTGGTGGAACGTGCAGAAGAACCGATCGGTGATCGTTCTCCCGGGCTTTTGTCCCTCCGTGGAGCCTGCGATGAGGCCGGCCCACTCTCGGACCAGACATCACGCGGACGTGACCGGAACCCTAGTGAACCTGTGCGGTCGAGGAAGTGTGCTTGGGTCACAAATCGCTCTTCTTGCGACAGGGAAGCGAGCACGAAGCGTGCCAGCCCACGCAGACCCTGCTGCGGCCACCGGGCGGGCCTGTCCGCACCAATGTGCGGCATCGACTGCCCCCGGACCGGTCCGGCCCCGGTAGCAGCGGGCTCATTTGGTGCATGCCCGGCCGCGGGCGCGGTGTTCAGCCCGCCTGACGGCGCAGGCGCTCCAGCATCTCGGTCACCAGGGCCTGCAGGTCGAATCGCGCCTGCCAGCCCCAGTCCCGACGGGCCAGGCTGTCGTCGATGCGGGCAGGCCAGCTGGCGGCGATCGCCTGCCGGAA
>SBFS01000089.1 GCA_006227825.1 Burkholderiales bacterium
AGGACACTGCGCGAGACCCTGGACAAGCTCAAGGACAAGCTCAAGACCGCCGCCATCGTGCTGGCGGCCGTGGACGGTGGCAAGGTGCAGCTGGCCGCCGGGGTGACGGCCGACAGCGTGGGCAAGGTCAAGGCCGGCGAGCTGGTCAACTTTGTCGCCCAGCAGGTTGGCGGCAAGGGCGGCGGCAAGCCCGACATGGCCATGGCCGGCGGCACGGACGCCTCCGGCCTGCCCAAGGCCCTGGCGGCGGTGCCGGGCTGGGTGGCCGAGCGGGTCTGAAGCCCGATCAGGCGGGTTCCGGCCAGTCCAGGCCGAGCCCGCTCTCGAAGCGCCGGAACTGTCCGGTCACCGGGTCGGTGAATGCCAGCGCCCGGGCCAGGAGCCGCAGCGGATCGGCATAGTCCTCCGGTTCGCCCGGACCGCGACGCACCACCGGATAGAACTGGTCGCCGCAGATCGGCAGGCCCAGCGCGTTCATGTGCACCCGCAACTGGTGGCGCCGGCCGGTGACCGGGGCCAGCCGGTAGCGCGCCCAGGGGCCGCGCCGCTCCAGGAGTTCGATGGCGGTTTCGCTGTTGGGCTCGCCCCCGGCTTCGACCATGCGGTAGAAGGCCTGCGTGTCCTCGACGATGCGGCTGCGGCGCACGCAGGGACCGGCCCAGGCGCCGGCGGATGGCGCAATGGCCTCGTACTGCTTGTCGACCCGGCGCTCGCGGAACAGCGCCTGGTAGGCACCACGGTCCTGTGGCCGTATGCTGAACACGACCAGGCCGGCGGTCTCGCGGTCGATGCGGTGCACCGGACTGAGGGTGTCGATGCCGGTGGCCTGCTTCAGCCGCACCAGCAGCGTCTCGCGCACGAAGCGGCCGGTCGGCGTGACCGGCAGGAAGTGCGGCTTGTCGACCACCAGCAGGTGCCCGTCCCGGTGCACGATGCGGGCCTCGAACGGAATCCGGTCCTCATGCGGCAGGTGGCGCCAGTAGTAAAGCCGCTGTCCGCCTTCGTAGGCGGCCTCGGGCGCGACCTCTCGGCCCTGTTCATCGAGCACCTCGCCGCGCGCCATCCGCTCCAGCCATTCTTCGCGGCCGAGGGCCGGCAGCCTTTCGGCCAGGAAGTCGGCCATCCGGGGCCAGGGGCAGGCGGGGCCGGTGGCGGGCAGGGCGACACAGCTGGGCGACAGCCCGTCCCGCGCGGGGATCGCCGGGTTGCGGGCCGGGCGGGCCATGGCGTGCCCGGCGCTCAGCGGCGCACGAAGACCAGGTCCCAGACCCCGTGACCGAGCTTCAGGCCCCGGTTCTCGAATTTGGTCAGGGGACGGTAGTCCGGCTTGGGCACGTAGCCGCCGCTGCCAGGTGCGGCCGTGTTCGCCAGCAGCGGCTCGGCGCCGAGCACCGCCAGCATCTGTTCGGCATAGGGCTGCCAGTCGGTCGCCAGGTGAAGGTAGCCGCCGGGCCTGAGGTGGCGCGCCAGACGGTTGACAAAGGGGGGCTGGATCAGCCGCCGCTTGTGGTGGCGGCTCTTGTGCCAGGGGTCGGGAAAGAAGATGTGCACCCCGTCCAGGCTCTGCTCGGGCAGCATGTGGTCCAGCACCTCCACCGCATCGTGCCGGAAGATGCGGATGTTGCCGATGTCCTGTTCGCCACAGAGCTTGAGCAGCGCACCGACGCCGGGCTCGTGCACCTCGCAGCACAGGAAGTTGTCCTGCGCACGCGCCCGTGCGATCTCGGCCGTGGCGTTGCCCATGCCGAAACCGATCTCCATGATCAGTGGCGCCTTGCGTCCGAAGACCGCCACCGGGTCCAGCGGGGTGCCGGGCTCATAGCGCAGGAGAAAACGCGGCCCGTACTGCTCGAAGGCGCGCTGCTGCCCGGGACCCATGCGTCCTGCCCGCAGCACATAGCTCCTGACCACGCGGCGAAAAGGGGTCTGTGGCGTGTCGGTCGCGTCGGCGGAGGGCGTGGTGATCGGGTCGGACATGGCGGTGGCGCAATGGGGTGAGCCGAGATTGTAGGCAGGCGCTGCCGACGTCCCAGGCCCGTGAGCCGCAGGTGACGGCGTCCGGGGCGGCGCGGGTTACCATGCCGTGCATTGGACGCACCGGAGAAACCCATGCCGCAGGAGCTGGAAGTCGATGGCATCACGGTCACGGTCGAAGGCCGGGGCCCTGCCGTGGTCATGATGCACGGCTGGCCGGACAGCCCCGCGCTGTGGGACGAGACCGTGGCCGCGCTGCAGGACCGCTACCGCTGCGTGCGCTTTGCGTTGCCCGGTTATGACCTGAGGCGGGCGCCGCGGCCGGTCTCGGTGGACCGGATGTGCCAGGCTGTCGCCGCCGTGGTGGATGCGGTCAGCCCCGAAGAGCCGGTCACGATGCTGCTGCACGACTGGGGATGCTTCTTCGGCTACGAGTATGCGGCCCGCCATCCCCGGCGTGTCCGGCAGGTGGTGGCGGTGGACATCGGCGACACGAACTCGGGGGCCTACCTCAAGGGACTCAGGCCCCGCGAAAAGCGCATGATCGCCTTCTACCAGATCTGGCTTGCGCTGGCCTGGAAACTGGGGGGCGTCTGGCCAGGCCTGGCCGACCGGATGACGCGCTACATGGCCCGTCGCATGGGTTGCCGGACCCCGGCCGGCGAGATCGGCTGGCAGATGAACTACCCCTATGCGATGCAGTGGCTGGGCAGCTACGGGGGGTTGCGGGGCGTGGCGCGGGTCGACAAGGTGTTCGGGCCGAAGATCCCCACCCTGTTCGTGTTCGGCAAGCGCAAGCCCTTCATGTTCCATTCCCCCCGCTGGCTGGCCCTTCTGGCCACCAGCCCCGGCAGCGCGGTGCGCGGTTTCGATGCCGGACACTGGCTCATGAAGCAGAAGCCGGCCGAGTTCAACCGGCTGGTGGGTGACTGGCTGGACGGACGGCTGGCCGGTGGGCAAGGGGATGGTTCCGCATGAAGGCCCATGAACGACGGTGCCTGTCCGGGGCGCGGTGCAGCCCGGCCGCCGGGGGGATGCCACCCCGATGAGCGGCGTCACGGCCTTGTTGCCGGCGCAGGGGCGCGACCGCCTGGCGACGCTGCAGCGTCTGCTGCCCATCCTGTGGCGGGCCGGCGAGAGGGTGATGTCCGTCTACCGGCAGGATTTCAGGGTCGACGAGAAGGACGACGCCTCGCCGGTGACCGAGGCCGACCGGCAGGCCGAGGCGCTCATCACCGCGGCGCTGCTCGCCGGTTGGCCCGGCGTGCCCGTGGTCGCCGAGGAAGCGGTCGCTGCCGGCCGCCAGGTGGACGTCGGTCGCCGTTTCTGGCTGGTCGACCCGCTGGACGGCACCCGGGAGTTCGTCAGCCGCAACGGCGAGTTCACCGTCAATGTGGCCCTGGTGGAGGACGGCCAGCCGGTGCTCGGGTCCGTGCTGGCCCCGGCCAGCGGCGTGCTGTACGCGGGAGGACCGGGGCTGGGCGCCTGGCGCTGGGAGGGGGACGTGAGCACGGCCATCCGCTGCCGCAGGCCGCCGGCCGAGGGGCTGACCGTGCTGTGCAGCCGCTCGCACAACGACGATGCCGCGGTGAACGGATGGCTGGGCGCAAGGCCGGTGCGCGAGCGCCTTGCGGTTGGCTCGTCGCTCAAGTTCTGCGTCATCGCCGAGGGCCGGGCCGATCTCTACCCCCGGTTCGGACGCACCATGGAATGGGACATCGCCGCCGGCCAGGCCGTGCTGTGCGGCGCCGGCGGGCGCGTCCGTGCCGTGGATGGCACTGCGCTGCGTTACGGCAAGCCGGGCTGGGAGAGCCCGCATTTCGTCGCCGAAGGCCTGCCGGCGCTCAGCTGAGCTGGCCGCTGGCGCGCAAGGCCTCGTGAACGCGGGCTGCTGCCCAGGCATCGTTGGCCGCATACAGCAGCTGCGCGGGACTGAGCTGGCGGGCCGCCCAGTTGGATGTGGCGGCCTTCTTCGACTTGGCAAAGCACCGGCCGAACACCACGGCCACCGCGGCTCTCACGCCGATGTCCTTGCGGTAGCCCAGCTGGCGGAACACGTGGTTGAGGTCCAGCACCCCGGCCGGCTGCACCCCGAGTTTGGCCACGATGCGCCTGTGGTCGTCGCCCAGCCCGAAACCGGCCTTGACGTGCCCGGCGTCGGCCAGCAGGCGGGCCACCAGCGAGCGGCAGGCTGCGTCGTGCAACTGGAACACCCAGGCCTGTTGCGGCGTGGCCAGCTGGACCACGTGGGGGCCGTCCGAGACCTGTTCGCGCAAGAAGGTGGGTTTGCTCTCGGTGTCGAAGCCCCAGACCGGGTGGGCGGCCAGGGCCACGGCCGCCGCCTCTGCACCGGCCTCGTCGTTCACCGTCACGACGCGATCCAGCCCCAGCCGCTCGAACGGGGGCAGGGCGGCGATCTCGTCGCGGTCGGGGGTGTGGCGGTGGGGGCGGGCGGTCACGGGCGGTGCGAAAATGGCCCATTGTGCACCGCACCCCCTGCCCATGAGCTACACCCTGACCCTGCACACACCCGATGGCGCCAGCCCGCAGGCCCGGCAGCAGGCCGAGCGGCGCTTCTGCCGGGCACTGGAGGAGGCGCTGGGCGACGCGGCCCTGGTGGTGCCGGTCTACGAGGCGGTGCAGCGCATCCGGGCCCAGCACGGTCCCGAGCCCGACCTGGAGGCCCTGACGCCCGACGAGCGCACCGTGCTGGAGCTGTGGCTGCAGGCCGAATCGGCCGCCCTGGCGGCGGTTTTCGGGCCGCACCGGCACCTGGACGAGGGCGGCTACGAAATCCGCCTCGACTGAGGTCTGCGTCCCGGCCGGCGGGCTTCGCTGGCGCGGGCCATCCGGCACAATCGGGCGATGGCACGTCCCCCGACATCGATCGCCGCGGCCGGCAGCCCCCGAGCCTTGGAGGCTGTGGAAGCCGAAACACCCGCCCAGGGCGAGTTCGTCCGTTTCCCCGGCTCGCCTTTCGAGCTGTTCCAGCCCTACCCGCCGGCGGGAGACCAGCCCACGGCCATTGCCGGTCTGGTCGAGGGCCTCGAGGACGGCGAGGTGTTCCAGACCCTGCTGGGCGTGACCGGCTCGGGCAAGACCTTCACCATGGCCAACGTGATCGCCCGGGTCGGGCGCCCGGCCATCGTGTTCGCGCCCAACAAGACACTGGCCGCGCAGCTCTACAGCGAATTCCGGGAGTTCTTCCCCAGGAATGCGGTCGAGTACTTCGTCAGCTACTACGACTACTACCAGCCCGAGGCTTACGTGCCGCAGCGCGACCTGTTCATCGAGAAGGACAGCGCCATCAACGAACACATCGAGCAGATGCGGCTGTCGTGCACCAAGAGCATCCTCGAGCGCCGCGACGTGGTCATCGTGGCCACGGTCTCGGCCATCTACGGCATCGGCAAGCCCGAGAGCTACCACCAGATGGTCATGACCCTGCGCGTGGGGGACAAGGCGGGGCAGCGCGAGCTGATCGCACAGCTGGTGCGCATGCAGTACACCCGCAACGAGCAGGATTTCTCCCGCGGCAAATTCCGCGTGCGCGGCGACACCATCGACGTGTTTCCCGCCGAGCACTCGGAGATGGCGGTCCGCATCGAGCTGTTCGACGACGAGATCGAGAGCCTGCAGCTGTTCGACCCGCTGACCGGCCGGGTGCGGCAGAAGATACCGCGCTTCACCGTCTTCCCCAGCAGCCACTATGTGACGCCGCGCGAGCAGGTCCTCAGCGCGGTCGAGTCCATCAAGGCCGAGCTGGAACAGCGCCTCAAGGAGCTGGTCGGCATGGGCAAGCTGGTCGAGGCCCAGCGCCTGGAGCAGCGCACCCGCTTCGACCTCGAGATGCTCAGCGAGGTCGGGCACTGCAAGGGCATCGAGAACTACTCGCGCCACCTGGCGGGCAGCCTGCCGGGCGAACCGCCGGCGACGCTGACCGACTACCTGCCGCGCGACGCCATCATGTTCCTGGACGAGAGCCACCAGATGATCGGGCAGCTCAACGCCATGTACAACGGTGACCGCCAGCGCAAGACCACGCTGGTCGAGTACGGCTTCAGGCTGCCCAGCGCGCTGGACAACCGGCCGCTGAAGTTCGAGGAGTTCGAGCAGCGCATGCGCCAGTGCATCTTCGTCTCGGCCACGCCGGCCGACTACGAGAAGCAGCATGCCGGCAAGGTGGTCGAGCAGGTGGTGCGGCCCACCGGTCTGGTGGACCCGGTGGTCGAGGTGCGCCCGGCCACCCACCAGGTCGACGACGTGCTGCAGGAGATTCGCATCCGGGTCGAGGCCGGTGAGCGTGTCCTGATCACCACCCTGACCAAGCGCATGGCCGAGCAGCTGACCGACTACCTGACCGAGAACGGCGTCAGGGTGCGCTACCTGCACAGCGACGTGGACACGGTCGAGCGCGTCGAGATCATCCGCGACCTGCGCCTGGGGGCCTTCGACGTGCTGGTGGGCATCAACCTGCTGCGCGAGGGACTGGACATCCCGGAGGTCTCGCTGGTGGCCATCCTGGATGCCGACAAGGAAGGTTTCCTGCGCGCCGAGCGCAGCCTGATCCAGACCATTGGCCGTGCGGCCCGCAACCTCAACGGCCGGGCCATCCTGTATGCCGACCGCATCACCGACTCGATGAAGAAAGCCATCGACGAGACCGAGCGGCGCCGGGCCAGGCAGATCGCCTTCAATGCCGCCCACGGCATCACGCCCAGGGGCGTGGTCAAGCGCGTCAAGGACCTGATCGACGGGGTCTACAGCGAGAAGGCCGGCCGCGAGGCCGAGCGCCTGGCCGGCGAGGCGGCCGCGCGCGAACTGGCCGATGCCATGAGCGAGAAAGACCTGGCCCGGGAGATCAAGCGGCTGGAGAAGCTCATGATGGAGCATGCCCGCAACCTCGAGTTCGAGAAGGCCGCACAGGTGCGCGACCAGTTGCACCGGCTCAAGGAGCGGGTGCTGGGCGCGCCCGGCCTGGACCACGTGGCCTGACCCGGGCCCGTCCGGCAGCAGGCCGACTTCCCCCTGGTCCGAAGGGGTGTTCGGTGTATTTGTCCTAGACAAACACCGGTTTGGCGCTTATAATGCCGATCAAATCACTAGGCTTTTGCTGTATACTCGACGAAAACAGTCGGGAAAGCCTTCGATGAGCGGCCGCACAGGCCGGGGGGGCGGAGCAGGGGCAGGGCTCGGGTAGCCGAACCTTGCGCATCCAGACAGTCAAGCCATCGAACAAGGAGCTTGAAATGCGCCTCACGACCAAAGGCCGCTTCGCGGTCACCGCCATGATCGATCTGGCCCTGCGCCAGAACAACGGTCCTGTCACGCTGGCGGCCATCAGCCAGCGCCAGCAGATCTCGCTCTCCTACCTGGAGCAGCTGTTCGGCAAGCTCCGTCGCCATGAGCTGGTCGAGTCCACCCGCGGTCCCGGCGGTGGTTACACCCTGGGCCGCAAGGCCAGCGACATCACCGTCGCGGACATCATCGTCTCGGTGGACGAGCCCATCGATGCCACCCAGTGCGGGGGCAAGGAAAACTGCCTGGGCGAGGGCCAGCGCTGCATGACGCACGAACTGTGGGCCCAGCTCAACGCCAGGATGGTCGATTTTCTCGACTCCGTCTCCCTGCAGTCGCTCGTCGACGAGCAGCTGTCCAAGGGGGTGGTGGTGGAGAATGCGCCGGTGGTCAAGCGGGCCATCTCCAGTGCGCCGGTCGTCAAGCCGATCCGCGTGAACGCGCCCAACTCGGTCTTCGCCCTGGGCGGGGCCAGCCTTTCCAAGTGACGCTGCCCGCCCGCAGTGCCTTCGCCGGCACCGCGGGTGCGCACCGCACATCCTGTCATTGACACAGCCAGCAGTCCAGAGCCAGCCATGAGCACTCCCCATTTCCCGATCTACATGGACTACAGCGCCACCAACCCCTGCGATCCGCGGGTGGTGGACGCCATGGTCCCCTGGTTGCGCGAACATTTCGGCAACCCGGCCTCGCGCAGCCATGCCTGGGGCTGGGAAGCCGAGAAGGCGGTCGAGAACGCGCGCGAACAGGTGGCCGACCTGATCGGCGCCGACCCGCGCGAGATCGTGTGGACCAGCGGCGCTACCGAGTCCAACAACCTGGCCCTCAAGGGTGCCGCCCACTTCTACAAGGGCAAGGGCAAGCACCTGATCACGGTCAAGACCGAGCACAAGGCGGTGCTCGACACCATGCG
Source organism: Burkholderiales bacterium (assembly GCA_006227825.1). Taxonomy (GTDB): domain Bacteria; phylum Pseudomonadota; class Gammaproteobacteria; order Burkholderiales; family Burkholderiaceae_C; genus Hydrogenophaga. The sequence goes on from SBFS01000089.1 coordinate 8,186, forward strand.
CGAGCTCGAGCGCCAGGGTTTCGAGGTCACCTACCTTGACGTGCAGTCCGACGGCCTGGTCGACCTCGAGGCCTTCAAGGCAGAGATCCGTCCCGACACCATCCTGGCCTCGGTGATGTTCGTCAACAACGAGATCGGTGTCATCCAGGACATCGCCGCCATCGGCGCCGTCTGCCGTGAGAAAGGCATCGTCTTCCACGTCGACGCCGCCCAGGCGACCGGCCGCGTCGACATCGACCTCAAGACCCTGCCGGTGGACCTGATGAGCCTGACGGCCCACAAGACCTACGGTCCCAAGGGCATCGGCGCGCTGTTCGTGCGGCGCAAGCCGCGGGTGCGCATCGAGGCCCAGATGCATGGCGGCGGCCACGAGCGCGGCATGCGCTCGGGCACCCTTCCGACCCACCAGTGCGTGGGCATGGGCATGGCCTATGCCATCGCCAAGGCCGAGATGCACGAAGAGAACAAACGCATCCGGGCCCTGCACGACCGCCTCCTCAACGGCCTCAAGGACATCGAGGAGGTGTTCATCAACGGTCACGAGACGCAGCGCGTGCCGCACAACCTGAACATGAGCTTCAACTATGTCGAAGGCGAGTCGCTGATCATGGGCATCAAGGGCATCGCCGTGTCATCCGGTTCGGCATGCACCTCGGCCAGCCTGGAGCCCAGCTATGTGCTGCGCGCGCTCGGACGCAGCGACGAACTGGCACACAGCAGCCTGCGCATGACGATCGGCCGCTGGACCACCGAGGAAGAAATCGATTACGCGATCAGCACCATCAGGGACAACGTGGCCAAGCTGCGTGAACTCTCGCCCCTGTGGGAGATGTACAAGGATGGTATCGACCTGTCCACCATCCAGTGGGCAGCGCATTGAAGGAGAACTGACATGGCCTATTCCGAAAAAGTGGTTGATCATTACGAGAATCCCCGCAACGTCGGTTCGTTCGACAAGAACGACGACGCCGTCGGCACCGGCATGGTGGGTGCGCCCGCCTGTGGCGACGTGATGAAGCTGCAGATCAAGGTCAATCCGCAGACGGGCGTCATCGAGGACGCGCGCTTCAAGACCTACGGCTGCGGTTCGGCCATCGCCTCCAGTTCGCTGGTCACCGAGTGGGTCAAGGGCAAGACGCTGGACGAGGCGGCAGCGCTGAAGAACAGCGAGATTGCCGAGGAGCTGGCGCTGCCCCCGGTCAAGATCCATTGCTCGATCCTGGCCGAGGACGCCATCAAGGCCGCGGTGGACGACTACCGCAAGAAGCACACGAACTGAGGGGCGACCCCTGCTGCGCCGCCTCGTGGCGGCGCCATTGACGGAACACCATGGCAGTCACGATTTCTGAAGCCGCCGCGCGGCACGTCACCCGGTACCTCGCCAAGCGCGGCAAGGGGGTCGGTGTTCGCCTGGGCGTCAAGACCACCGGCTGCTCCGGCCTGGCCTACAAGCTGGAGTACGCCGACGAGATTGCGCCCGAGGATGTCGTGTTCGAGGAGAACGGCGTCAAGGTGCTGGTCGACCCCAAGAGCATGGCCTACATCGACGGCACCCAGCTCGACTTCGTCCGCGAAGGCCTGAACGAGGGTTTCCGCTTCAACAACCCCAACGAACGCGACCGCTGCGGTTGCGGCGAGAGTTTCAGGGTCTGACCCTTTCGTCCCCCCGGGCCGGTTGCAGGCCTGCCGGCGCGCCCCGTCCCGGTGGGACGGGCCCACGCACAGATGTCATGAACCTGCAATCCAACGACTTTGAGCTGTTCGGTCTTCCGGTGGCGTTCGCGCTTGACCGCAGCGCGCTCGACGAGCGCTGGAAATCGCTGCAGCGCGAGGTGCACCCCGACCGCTTCGCCACCGCCGATGCTTCGGCGCAGCGCCAGGCCATGCAGTGGTCGGTGCGCATCAACGAGGCCTACCAGCGCCTGAAGGACCCGCTCAAGAGGGCTGCCTACCTGTGCGAGTTGCACGGGCAGGCGATCGAGGCCGAGAGCAACACGGCCATGCCGGCGAGCTTCCTGATGCAGCAGATGCATTGGCGCGAGGCGCTGGAGGAGGCAGACAGCCTGGCCGAGGTCGAGTCTCTGGCCGACGAGGTCGCCGCCTGCCGCCGGTCGATGCTGCAGGAGGCCGAGGGCATGGCCGATCGCCAGCGTGACTTCGCCGGGCTGGCGCGGCAGGTCAGAGCCCTCATGTTTGTTGAGCGATTTTCCGCCGATGTCGAGGCACGCCTCGATCAGCAGGGACAATAGCGACTTTGCTTCCACCGTTTGCCGCTTGCGGCATGGTGCCGGCACGGCCGGCTTTCTCATCTTCGCATGGCACTTCTGCAGATTTCCGAACCCGGCCAGTCGCTCGACCCGCATCAGCGGAGGGTGGCTGTCGGCATCGACCTGGGCACGACCCACTCGCTGGTGGCCGCCGTGCGACACGGTGTGGCCGAATGCCTGCCCGACGCCCAGGGGCGGGTCATCCTGCCCAGCGTGGTGCGCTATCTGGAGCCTGGCCAGTCCGGCGCGGGGCGCCAGATCGGGCACGAGGCCCTGGCCGCCCAGGTGCTCGACCCGGCCAACACCGTCAGTTCGGTCAAGCGGCTGATGGGCCGCTCCCGCGCGCAGGTGTCCGATGTCGAGCGCCTGCCGTACACCGTGGTCGACGAGCAGGGCATGGCGGTCGTCGAGACCGTGGCCGGGCGCAAGACACCGATGGAGGTGAGCGCCGAAATCCTGGCCACGCTGCGTTACCGTGCGGAGGACAGTTTCCTGGACGACCTGTACGGTGCGGTCATCACCGTTCCGGCCTATTTCGACGACGCCCAGCGCCAGGCCACCAAGGACGCCGCCCAGCTCGCCGGCATCCACGTGCTGCGCCTGATCAACGAGCCGACCGCGGCCGCCATCGCCTACGGCCTGGACAACGGCAGCGAAGGGGTCTATGCGGTCTACGACCTGGGCGGGGGCACCTTCGACATCTCCATCCTCCGACTGACACGGGGGGTGTTCGAGGTCATGGCCACCGGAGGCGACTCCGCCCTCGGCGGCGACGATTACGACCGGGCGCTGGCGGCCTGGGTGCTGCAGCAACAGGGTGTCGACGGCCTGCCCGATGCGACAGCCCGTGCCCGCATCCAGCAGGAGGCGCGCCGCGTCAAGGAGGCGCTCAGCGACCAGGATTCGGTGGTCTTTGCGGTCGGGCTGGACGGCCGCGAGCTGCATCAGGCCGTCTCACGCGCCGACTTCGAGGCCTGCAGCGCGGCGCTGACCGCGCGCACGATCACCGCCGTCCGCAAGGCCTTGCGCGATGCCGGCGTGGCACGCGAGGACGTGCAGGGCGTGGTCATGGTCGGAGGCTCCACCCGCATGCCGGTCATCCGCAGGACCGTGGGCGAATTCTTCGGCCGCGAGCCCCTGGTCAACCTCAACCCCGACGAGGTGGTGGCGCTGGGGGCCGCGATCCAGGCCAACGCCCTGGCCGGTAACAGCAGGGACGGCGACCTGCTGCTGCTTGACGTGATTCCGCTGTCCCTGGGCATCGAGACGATGGGCGGGCTGGTCGAGCGCATCGTGCCGCGCAACAGCACCATCCCCACCGCGCGCGCCCAGGATTTCACCACCTACCAGGACGGCCAGACCGCCATGTCGCTGCACGTGGTGCAGGGTGAGCGCGACCTCGTGGCCGACTGCCGCAGCCTGGCGCGCTTCACCCTGCGGGGCATTCCCCCCATGGCTGCCGGTGCCGCGCGCATCCGCGTGACCTTCACCGTCGATGCCGACGGGCTGCTGTCGGTCAGCGCGCGCGAGCAGGCCTCGGGTGTCGAGGCACACATCGATGTCAAGCCGGCCTACGGGCTGTCGGACGAGCAGATCGCGGCCATGCTGCAGGACAGCTTTGCCACCGCCCAGCAGGACATGCAGACACGCGCACGCATCGAGGCGCGGGTCGATGCCGAGCGCCTCGTCCTGGCCACGCGCAGTGCCCTGCAGGCCGATGGCGACCTGCTCACACCCGCCGAACGGGCGGATGTCGAGCGCCTGCTGGAGGCGCTGCGGACCACCGCCGCCGACGAGCAGGCCGACGCCGCCGCCATCGAGGCCGCCTCCGAAGCCCTGGCCAAGGGAACCGAGGCCTTTGCCGCCATGCGCATGAACCGCGGCATCCAGCAGGCCCTGGCCGGCCGCAAGCTAGAAGAAGTCTGACCCCACATGCCCACGATCAAGATCCTCCCGCACCCCGAATACTGCCCGCAGGGCACCCAGGTCAGCGCACCGGCCGGCACCTCCATCTGCGAGGCCCTGCTGGACAACGGTGTGCCCATCGAGCACGCGTGCGACATGGTGTGTGCCTGCACCACCTGCCACGTCATCGTGCGTGAAGGCTACGACAGCCTGGGCGAACTCGACGAGAACGAGGAAGACATGCTCGATCGCGCCTGGGGCCTCGAGCCCCAGTCCCGCCTGTCCTGCCAGGCCATCCTGGCACAGCAGGACATCACCATCGAGATCCCGCGCTACTCGATCAACCACGCCAAGGAAAACCACTGAACGTCCGGCTTCGCCGACCCGCGAACCCACCTGCTGGAGAAGGCATGCGCCAGATCGTCCTGGACACCGAGACCACCGGCCTGTCGGCCGAGAACGGCGACCGCATCATCGAGATCGGCTGCGTCGAGCTGCTGCATCGCAAGCTGACCGGATTCAACCTGCACCACTACGTCAACCCCGGGCGCGACAGCCATGAGGACGCGCTCAAGGTGCATGGCATCAGCAACGAGTTCCTGCGCGACAAGCCGCGCTTTGCGGAGATCGCCGACGAGCTGCTCGCCTACCTGGAGGGGGCCGAGCTGATCATCCACAACGCCCCGTTCGACATCGCGTTCCTCAACAAGGAGCTGGAGCTGCTGGGCCGGCCTCCCGTGACCTCGGTGGTCTCGGGCGTGATCGACAGCCTGGTGATGGCCAAGGAGCTGTTCCCCGGCAAGCGCAACGGCCTGGACGCGCTGTGCGACCGCCTGGGCGTCGACAACTCTGGCCGCACGCTGCACGGGGCCCTGCTGGACGCCGAGCTGCTGGCCGATGTCTACATCAACATGACGCGGGGCCAGGACGCCCTGATCATGGACCTGGAGGCCTCGCCGGGCGAAGGGGGCGAGGTGGTCGCGGTGGACCTGCGACGCTTCGAGCTGCCAGTGCTGCTGGCCAACGAACAGGAGGCGCAGGCCCACGAAGCCGTGCTGGCCGAGATCGACAAGGCCAGCAAGGGCCGCACCGTCTGGCGCCAGGCGGCCTGAAGCCGGAAAAATTCCGGGTGCACCGGAAAAGACGCTTAAGGCAGGCTATAATGCGAGGCTTCCGAGAGAACAAGGTTTCGACCCAGAGGCCTTGTTCTTCGGGCGGTTAGCTCAGCGGTAGAGCACTGCCTTCACACGGCAGGGGTCGCAGGTTCGAACCCTGCACCGCCCACCAAAATACCAAGGAATTTCAAGGACTTACGGGAAACCGCAAGTCCTTTTTTTCTTTCTGGTGTCCGAGTTGACTCACACCAGGGACTCTAGGTGTTTTTTTCACTCCAAACCCTTAGCAGCAGCTAGAATTTCATGGTCGATTCTTCGCAACCGATCGCGGCCTTTATGACTATTGGCACCGCGTAAACAACGCCTAAAACGTCGCGCCGCTCCTTCCCGTAGGCAGCCAGACGTCCAAGGTCTCTGCGGGTTCACAGGAGCAACACATGCAAACCACCACCCTCCAACAGTCGCCAGGCTGGCAACTCGATGCCCGCATCGGGCAGACGCCGTATGGCCACCACCTGGTCATCTCCAGCTTTGTGCCCACCGCTCGCCGGCCTGAGCATCAGGTGAAGTTCAGCGGCACTTTCAGCACCGAAGAGTTGCGTCGGCTGCGCGATGTCATCGACCAGGTGCTGGAGGCAGCATGAACCCCCGCAGAGGGAATGTTCTGGTTGCAGGCTAAGGCCCAACATCAGCGTCGGCGCGGTTGCTCAACAAGCCTGGAGCAGAAGGGGTGAACAGCCGAGATGCGCTGATGCGACGCCCTCGCGAATCTGTCACTCATCAACGTCATGGGTAGCGGGCCGACCATCCAGGAGTGGCGTGTTGACCCTGTGATCCTGTCCCAGCTTCTCGTACTGAATCGGGTAGAGGGTCCGCCGGGCGAGTTAGCGATCTGTTTTACGTACGGACCAGAACCAGAATTGGGGATCCCAGCCTGGTAGAGCATCGAGAATGATCTCCTCACCAATGAGCCTCTGGCACAGGGCCTCCATTGCCGGCATGTCCGGGTGCTCAAGCGATCTCTTTCTGATTCCTTG
>SBFS01000091.1 GCA_006227825.1 Burkholderiales bacterium
TTCGGCAGATGCTGCGTGAGCCAGTTCTGGCACTGCGCCAGCGCCTGGGGGTGCGCCATCACCACGTCGATGCCCTCCAGGTCGTTGACCTGGCGAAGCAGGTTGTGGCGCACCAGCAGGCTGACTTCGCCGACCACATGCACCGGCGAGCGCAGGAACAGGTCGAGCGAGCGCGCCACCACGCCTTCGGTGGAGTTCTCCATGCCGACCACGCCATACTGGGCCGTGCCCGCCGCGGTGGCGTGGAAGACCTCGTCGAAGTTGGCGCAGTAGATCATGTTGGCCGCGCTGCCGAAGAACTCGATCGCGGCCTGCTCGCAGAAGGTGCCCTGGGGGCCGAGCACCGCAACGCGCTGCGGCGCCTCCAGCGCCAGGCAGGCCGACATGATCTCGCGCCAGATGGCAGCCACATGCTGGTTCAGCAGGGGCCCCTGGTTGGCTGCCTGGATCTTCTCGATGACCTGCGCCACCCGGTCCGGACGGAAGAACGGGGAGCCTTCGGCACGCTTGATCTCGCCGACCTGCTCGGCCACGCGGGCGCGGTCGTTGAGCAGCGCGAGCAGTTGCTGGTCGATGCCGTCTATCCGGACCCGCAGGGCGGCGAGGGCTTCGGACTGGACGGGCTGCTTGGGGTTGCTCATGCCTGGGTCTTCTCGAATTCGCGCATGTAGTCGACCAGCGCCTGCACGCCGGCCAGGGGCATGGCGTTGTAGAGGCTGGCGCGCATGCCGCCGACGGATTTGTGCCCCTTGAGCTGCAGCAGCCCGCGATCCCTGGCACCGGCCAGGAAGGCCTCGTTGCGGCTTTCGTCTCGCAGGAAGAACGGCACGTTCATGCGCGAGCGGCAGTCGCGGGCGACCCGGTTGACGTAGAAGGAGGATGCGTCGATGAAGTCGTACAGCAGCCCGGCCTTGGCGATGTTGCGGGCCTCCATGGCCGGGATGCCGGTCAGCGCGCCCTCGCGCTGGCGCTTGAGCCACTGGAAGGTCAGGCCGGCCATGTAGATGCCATAGGTGGGAGGCGTGTTGTACATGGAGGCGTTGTCGGCCACGGTCCGGTAGTCGAAGGCGCTGGGACAGATCGGCAGGGCATGGCCGATGAGGTCCTCCCGCACCACCACCAGGGTCACGCCAGCCGGACCCAGGTTCTTCTGGGCCCCGCCGAAAGCCAGACCGACGCGGCTCCAGTCGACCGGACGCGAAGCGACGTGGGACGAGAAGTCGATCACCAGCGGTGCATCGCTGCCCAGGGCCTTGAGGTCGGGCAGTTCATGGAACTCGATGCCGTGGATGGTCTCGTTGCTGCAGATGTGCACATAGCTGGCACCGGCGGTGAGCTGCCAGGCGCCCGGGGCGGGCAGGGTGGTGTGACCGTCGGCCTCGTTGCTGGCGGCCACGTTCACCGGGGCGTACTTGCGCGCCTCCCTGGCCGATTTCTGGCTCCAGCCGCCCGTGACCACCACGTCCACCGTGCCGCCGCGCGACAGGTTCATGGGCACGATGGCATTCTCGGCCAGGCCGCCGCCCTGCATGAACAGGATGCGGTGGCTCTCGGGCACCGCCAGCAGCCCGCGCAGGTCGGACTCGGCCTGGGTCACGATCGACATGAACTCCTTGCCGCGGTGGCTCATCTCCATCACGCCCATGCCGCAGCCATGCCAGTCGAGCATCTCGGCGGCGGCCTGCCGCAGCACCTCTTCGGGCATGGCCGCCGGGCCGGCGGAGAAGTTGTAGGGGCGAGGCGTCATGCCGCCTCACCCGCGGCGTCGTCAGATTCGGTGGCGTCCGGGGCGTTGGCATCGTTCTCGACGATGCGCTGAAGGCCGGACAGTTCGGCGCCCTCGTCGAGCGCGATCAGCGTCACCCCCTGGGTGGCACGCCCCATCTCGCGGATCTCGCTGACGCGGGTGCGCACGAGCACGCCGGTGTCGGTGATCAGCATGATCTCGTCATCGGCATGGACCAGCGTGGCGGCCACCACCTTGCCGTTGCGCTCGCTCTGCTGGATGGCGATCATGCCCTTGGTGCCGCGTCCGTGCCGGGTGTATTCGGTGATCGGGGTGCGCTTGCCGTAGCCGTTGACGGTGGCGGTCAGAACACTCTGCTCCTCGTCCTCGGCCACCAGCATGGCGATCACGCTCTGGCCTTCCTCGAGCATCATGCCGCGCACGCCGCGCGCGTTGCGGCCCATGGGGCGCACGTCGTTCTCGTCGAAGCGCACCGCCTTGCCGCCGTCGCTGAACAGCATCACGTCGTGCTGTCCGTCGGTCAGCGCGGCCCCGATCAGGTAGTCGCCCTCGTCGAGGTCGACGGCGATGATGCCGGCCTTGCGGGGGTTGCTGAACTCGTCCAGCGCGGTCTTCTTGACCGTCCCGCCGGCGGTGGCCATGAACACGTAATGGTCGGCCGGGAAGCTGCGGAACTCGCCGGTCAGCGGCAGCACCACGTTGATCTTCTCGCCTTCCTGCAGCGGGAACATGTTGACGATGGGGCGGCCACGCGAGCCGCGGGAGCCGGCCGGCACCTCCCAGACCTTGAGCCAGTAGAGGCGGCCGCGGTTGGAGAAGCACAGGATGTAGTCGTGCGTGTTGGCGATGAAGAGCTGGTCGATCCAGTCGTCTTCCTTGGTGGCCGTGGCCTGCTTGCCCCGGCCGCCGCGCTTCTGGGCACGGTATTCCGAGAGGGGCTGGCTCTTGATGTAGCCGCTGTGCGAGAGGGTGACCACCATGTCGGTCGGGGTGATCAGGTCCTCGGTGGAGAGGTCCTGCGCGCTGTGCTCGATCTCGCTGCGACGGGCGCCGGACCGGGTCTGGCCGAACTCCTGCCTGACCGCCAGCAGCTCTTCGGAAATGATGGTCGAGACCCGCTCGGGCCGGGCCAGGATGTCCAGCAGGTCGTCGATCTGCGCCATCACGTCCTTGTACTCGGCCACGATCTTGTCCTGCTCCAGGCCGGTCAGGCGCTGCAGGCGCATCTGCAGGATTTCCTGCGCCTGGGTCTCGGACAGGCGGTAGAGGCCGTCGGCCTGCATGCCGAACTCGCGCTCCAGGCCTTCGGGGCGGTAGTCGTCGGCGTTCACCGTGCCGCCATCCGCCTTGGCACGGGTGAGCATTTCGCGCACCAGCTGGCTGTCCCAGCCGCGGGCCATCAGCTCGGCCTTGGCCACCGGCGGCGTGGGGCTCTCGCGGATGATGCGGATGAACTCGTCGATGTTGGCCAGCGCCACCGCCAGGCCTTCGAGCACATGGCCGCGCTCGCGTGCCTTGCGCAGGTTGAACACCGTGCGCCGGGTCACCACCTCGCGGCGGTGCTCAAGGAAAACGGTGATCAGGTCCTTGAGGTTGCACAGCCGGGGCTGACCGTCGATCAGCGCCACCATGTTGATGCCGAAGGTGTCCTGCAGCTGGGTCTGCTTGTACAGGTTGTTGAGCACCACCTCGGGCACTTCGCCGCGCTTGAGCTCGATCACCAGGCGCATGCCGGACTTGTCCGATTCGTCCTGGATGTGGCTGATGCCTTCGAGCTTCTTCTCGTGCACCAGCTCGGCGATGCGCTCCTGCAGGGTCTTCTTGTTGACCTGGTAGGGAATCTCGTCGACGATGATCGCCTGGCGCTGGCCCCTGTCGATGTCCTCGAAGTGGCATCGGGCGCGCATGACCACACGGCCGCGGCCGGTGCGGTAGCCGTCCTTGACGCCATTGATGCCGTAGATGATGCCGCCGGTGGGGAAGTCCGGGGCCGGGATGATCTCCATCAGCTCGTCGATGGAGCAGTCCGGGTTCTTCAGCGCATGCAGGCAGGCGTCGACAACCTCGTTGAGGTTGTGGGGCGGGATGTTGGTGGCCATGCCCACCGCGATGCCACCCGAGCCGTTGACCAGCAGGTTGGGCAGGCGGGTCGGCAGCACCAGGGGCTCTTTTTCCGAGCCGTCGTAGTTGGGGCCGAAGTCCACCGTCTCCTTGTCGATGTCGGCCAGCATCTCGTGGGCGATCTTGGACATCCGGATTTCGGTGTAGCGCATGGCAGCGGCGTTGTCGCCGTCCACGGACCCGAAGTTGCCCTGGCCGTCGACCAGCATGTGGCGCATGGAGAAATCCTGCGCCATCCGCACGATGGTGTCGTAGACCGCGCTGTCGCCGTGCGGGTGGTACTTGCCGATGACGTCACCCACGATGCGGGCCGACTTCTTGTAGGGCCGGTTCCAGTCGTTGTTGAGCTCGTGCATCGCGTACAGCACGCGGCGGTGGACCGGCTTCAGACCGTCCCTGGCGTCCGGAAGGGCGCGGCCCACGATCACACTCATGGCGTAATCGAGGTAGCTGCGGCGCATTTCCTCTTCGAGGCTGATGGGCAGGGTCTCTTTGGCGAACTGGGTCATGGAGGGTGCTGTCTGCGCTGGGGCAGCCGAGTCAGGGCAACCCTGCATTTTAGTGCGCAGGTTCACAGCGTCCTGCGCAGGGTGCGTGTTGTGGAGTTACAACGACTGACCCGAACCGGGTGGCGGCGTTCCCCAGGTGACCGCGACCCGGAGGCCGAAACCTCCGGATGTGGCACAATCTTTCTCAGCCTGTCAGATGGTGGTCATCTGGCTCGTCATCTTCAATTCGCATTCCCAGTGCGTCCAACCAAGAGGATTACCATGAAGAAGTTGAACAAAGTGGCAATGTTGTTCGCTGCTGCTGCCATGGCTGGTGCCGCCGGTGCACAGACCATCGACAACTGGCGTGCCGCTGACGGCACCGTCTGGAAAAACGGTACCAATGAACTCTGCTGGCGCAACGCCGGCTGGACGCCCGCCACCGCCGCCCAGGGCTGCGACGGCGCCATCGTGCCCAAGGCTGCCCCGGCACCTGCCCCGGCTCCGGCGCCCGCCCCGGCACCCGCTCCGGCTCCGGCACCTGCCCCCGCACCCGCTCCGGCACCTGCCCCGGCCCCCGCTCCGGCCGCTGCCGCTGCCAAGGTGACCTACGCCGCCGACGCCTTCTTCGACTTCGACAAGGCCGTCCTCAAGACCGAAGGCAAGGCCAAGCTCGACGACCTGGTCGAGAAGGTCAAGGCCATCAGCCTGGAAGTGGTGATTGCCGTCGGTCACACCGACTCCACCGGCCCGGCCGCCTACAACCAGCGCCTGTCGGTGCGCCGCGCCGAGGCCGTCAAGGCCTATCTGGTGAGCAAGGGCATCGAAGCCAACCGCATCTACACCGAAGGCAAGGGCCTGACCCAGCCGGTGGCTGACAACAGCACCCGCGAGGGCCGCGCCAAGAACCGCCGCGTCGAGGTGGAAGTGGTGGGCACCCGCGCCAACTGACCGGTCTTTCTCCGGTTCAAAAGAAACCGCGCTTCGGCGCGGTTTTTTTCTGGGCTGGCGATAATCGGGCCATGGACCAAAAGCTCAATGCCGACCCGGCCGAACTGGCCAAGTTCTCCGACCTGGCCCACCGATGGTGGGACCCGGAGAGCGAATTCCGCCCTCTGCACCA